>JBDSDS010000076.1:0-4380 GCA_039920445.1 Chloroflexia bacterium | reverse complement strand
TTCACGAGATGGCCGACCATAACCCTGATGACCTGAGCACTCAAATGGCTCTGGCTTCCGCATACGCGCAGTCGGGTGAGTATGATGCTGCCCTCAGGACCTACCGTCGCGCGCTCAAGAAGCGTACTATGTCGCCCGCGATGCTTGAAGTGATAGCGGACGAGTTATCCGACATCGAAGCGGAAGCCGCTCACCTGCCACGCTTCCACCAGGTGCTGGGCGACCTTTACATGAAGCAAGGCCGCTACAAAGACGCCATCGACGAATACAACAAGATCGGGTAACCGATTTTGGATTACGAGGTTCAAGGTTCAAGGCTCGAACGTTATACAACCTTGAACCTCGTAATCCAAAATCCATTAACCTACTTTCCCGGTTGAGGCAATCCTATATGTTCCTGATAGAGCCAGGCGCTGATGAGGCGCATGAGTGGGCGGTTGCCGTGCGTGCTGTCCAGGATAGTTTGCAATCTGCCCCTGAATCATGGGCCGCGCTCAAGGCAAGCCCTGCTTTGGAGATTTATACTGACGGCTCAGCGCCAGTGCGTAATCCAGGCGGCCCGGCAGGTTTCGCGGCGGTCGTGGTCGGCTTTCGCGAGGGGGTAAAGCTTTCCACACCTCAACGTCCAGCCCCCCACGCCCGACTTGACGTTGGCGGCTATGTGCCTGGCCGTACCCGTGAACCTCGCACCAGCAACAACAGGGCGGAGATCGGTGGGGTGCTGGCTGCATTGGAGGTTGTGAAGCAGCTTGGTTACATGGGGGCGGAGCCGAAGCAGATCACTATATGGAGCGACAGTAAGTACGCGGTGATGTGCGCGAGCGGCAAATGGAAAAGAAAGAAGAACACCGACCTCTGGCATGCGTATGACCTGTTAGCCGAGGAAGTAAGCCGCCTTTTGCCCAATCGAGTTTCGCTTGAATGGGTGAAGGGCCACGCGGGTAACGAGTATAACGAAGTCGCCGACGAGTTGGCGAGCCTGGCTGCCTTCAACTTCGACCAGGAGAGCTACGCCCGTTTGCGAGCAGCCCAGGCTGCGACGGGTCGTGAGATGCCGGGCGAGGCTGCAATTACCGCTGTCGGGAACGTAACATCAACGTCGAGTGCGGCTGTCTCGGTAGCGGAGGCTATTGTGCAGCGCGATACAGGCGCTGTTGACTTCGAGAGTCTCTTTCGGGGAGCGGATTACACGCTTATCATTCAAAGTAAGCTTGATGGGGGTGGCAAGGCGGGAGTTACTTCCGCGCCAAGCAGTGGCATCTACCACCTCGAAGCCAAGAATGTCCGGAGCCATAAGGGGCAGATTAAACACACCGGCAACCGTCTGCCTGATGAGGCCGAATACCTGACGCTCATCACGGCGCTGGAAGACCTCACTTCGCGTATTTCTAGCGCGGGCCGCAGCCCCTCTGACTACACACTCACCGTCTACAGCGCCCGCGAATTGATGGTCAAGCAGCTTTCCGGCGTATACAAGGTCAAATCACCTGCTTTGCAGGAAGTATATAAGCGTGTGCTCACCCTGCTCAGGGCGTTCAAGCATGTCGAGATTATACAGGAACAGGCGAAGGTGCTGGCTGCCGTGCTAAAACAGGGGTAGGTGCTACAATAGAGTAAGGAATATAAATTCAAACAGGATTTACAGTCACGGCATAGGAGAGGGACATATATGACAAGCTCTACACAAACATTTCACAGGCGGGATTTCGGCGAGCCTGCCGCGCTCTTGCCCAAGCCGATGTCAGCCTCCAAGAGCAGCATCAGCCAGGTTATGCTGCCGAACGACGCCAATCCGATGGGCAATGTTCACGGCGGCTCGATTATGAAGATGGTAGACATCAGCGCGGCGGTCGCAGCAATGCGTCACTGCGGCAGACAGGTAGTGACTGTGGCTCTCGACCACATGAGTTTTCTTGCGCCTGTGTTTATAGGCGATCTGGTGACAATCACTTCACAGGTGGAGTATGTGGGGCGCAGTTCTATGCTGGTGCGCGTAGAGGTAGAGGCCGAGAACCCCGCTTCCGGCAGGAAGGTGCATACCAGTTCATGCGTGCTGACGTTCGTGGCGCTGGGCGAAGATGGTAAACCCGTGCCCGTACCTCCCCTCTCAGTCGATACCGAAGAAGAGCGGGAGCGGATGGAGGAAGGTAGGCGGCTTTATGAGCGTGCCAAAGAAGAGCGCGCCCGGATGGCGAGTACTGAGGCTTAGAGGTTACCTTTACTAACCTCAAACACTTTCCGGTTTGTTCGCTCCCAGCGTTCATAGCAGCGCCCCCGCTTCGCTCATGCCCCTCGCATACCTTCCCTTGCGCCGTTGCTCTAATACTACAACCGCACTTGCTCAAACTCTGGAGGCTCAGCGCCACGCTTGCGGTAGTGACTACGCATAGCAAGTGCCTGCTTATAACGGCGGTAGGTCGACCAGTACAGTGCAAATGCAACTGAATGTAGTGATTTCCAGATTATCTCGTTCAGCAGGTGGCGCATCTCAGCCACCGTGAGCGGGATCACTGGCACCTGGCGCTTTGCCGCTGCGTGCCCTCCGCCGGCGCAGAAGTCATGGCGGAAACGCAGGCGTCGCGCCGTGGCGGTCGCCCGCGGGGCTTACCAAACAGCGCAAGCAAGCCGCCCTGCTCGAAGGCGTGAATCCAGCCACGAATAGCTCTGCGGCAACAACCACAAGCCTCGGCAATGGCTGGAACCGACCAACCACACTAGCTGACAGCAGTAGGATTTGTGCGCGATGGGCCAGATCTGCTGCGTTATGCTGCAATTGCTGGAGCGCGCGCGGCGATTTACATCTGGCGAGTCGCGAGACTAACAGCACATTTCAAAACTCTGGATAGTGAGGATTGTCCATCCAGATGATCTACCGAATGACTTCTATCCGATTGCCCGGCGCAGTCTTTCCAGGCGGGTAAGCATGACGTGTTCCAGATCAGCCGGGTAGGATACTCCATGTCTCTCTACGAGCAGATGGGCTAGCTCCTGGTAGAAGGCTATGATCGCGAGCGCAGACCGGAGCATGGCACCTGGTTCCATGGGACAGATAGTTGCCTGCAAAGGCGCCAGCGCTAAATCACTTGCAGGTATCGCTACCTCCACCTTGAAATAAGGATCCTCAACCCCATCTGTATCCGCAGCATCCTGTCGAAGTCGGGCAAGGCTCACACAACAGCGACGCAGCACCTCTAACTGGCCCTGTGCCCACCAGAGCTGGCCGCGCCCCATGGCAACGACGAAATGGGATAGGTCATGCCAGAACCAGTATACCTGGCGGCGTAAGATCTCGACCTGCTCGTGCTGAGCAGGTTGGTAGCCGCTGAACACAATTCCCGCCAGTATGCCTTTCTTGTCGAGCAGCACCTTGTGGGGTCCTTTGTGCATATCCAGGAACCGGCTCTCGCAGCCGCAGCCGAGCTCGCCTTCAGTACCGCCAGCAAATACGAAGAACAAGGTATAAGGAGAATCGAAGTCCTCCAGGAATAGAGGTTCGCCCATCCGCCGTATGAAGGCCTTGCGGTCGTGGAGGAAATCCTCGTATGCCTCATCGGTTGTGATCAGGTAGATATCAAGGTCGGACCATTCGTCAGCGCTGCCTGCAGCGAGAGAGCCCCCGAGGAAGGCTGCCACAACCCGTTCGTCCTGCTCACAGGCTGCCACGAACCACCGCAAGACCGCTAGTTGTTGTTCAGACTCGACACTCACCCTCCAGCCTCCTCTCTATCCTCTTCCGTTTATGCCTGCCATGTCCCAGTCATGGGCTGAGTTGTCCGGGTCCATGTCCTGCTTTCCGCCAATACGTCGCTGCTTTCTGTACGCCGCCCTTCAGAGGTGCACAGATGAATTCTAGCGAATTCAAGGGAGTTTTGAAAGTCGCACTAAGCAGGAACGTAGGTCAACCTGATCACATCCTCGCCAATCCGATCATTAGCCATAAGGCGGAGCTGTGGCCGGGGTCCGGCGAAATATGGCTTGCCGTGACCAAGCACGACGGGGTGCAGGTAGATTCGATACTCATCGATCAGGCCAAGTTCGGGCCAGCAACTTCGATCTCCCCGTCGCGCTCGGCCTTCAGCTCGCGGATCGCGCCCTCAAGATTATCCCCAACAAGCCTGGCGTTGGGGCCGACCGACTTCAACGAGCGCGAGACGACCCATTTCGGCAGGTTCCGCCACGCCGCCGCGAAGGCGTGTTCCTCTGCATCCCATTCAGGATGATCGTCGTCCCAGTAACGCATGATGTCATACATGTGGCGACCGTAGACACTGCCCGCCTGCCCCTGAGCCTCCTCGATGAAGTGGCGGAAGAGCGTGGGACTTGGCGCAAACGCCATATGGTCGACGTAGCCGTCTAGGGACTGGTTCATTCCGAACACGA
>JBDSDS010000075.1:0-6333 GCA_039920445.1 Chloroflexia bacterium | reverse complement strand
GTCCGGCTAGCCGGACCTCTTCTTTGTTAATCAAAAGTGATTTAGAGAGCAGCAAACTCCTATTTTTTGTATAATCCAGGAATATAGCATAAGCCCCTAAAGCCCCAGGTAGATACAAATGGCACTGGAATCTCAAGAAGAGAAGTCTGAACACCAAAATATAGCCCAAGAAGTGCGGCTGCTTGCCGAAGCGTTGAGTAATACGCATAGATTGGTCGCGCTCACAGGGGCGGGGATCAGCACCGAATCGGGCATACCAGATTACCGCAGTCCAAACGGACTATGGTCTAAACAGGCGCCCATTTATTACTCGGACTTTGTGCGGAACTCTGCGGTGCGGAGGCGCTACTGGGCGCGTAGCCTGAACGGATATAGACGGTTCCGCGACGCCCAGCCTAACACCGGTCACCGCGCCCTTGCGTTGATGGAAAAGGCAGGGCGGCTGCATTATCTCATTACCCAGAACGTAGACCGCCTACACACCAAAGCCGGAAGCCAGAGAGTAGTGGAGTTGCACGGTGAGAACAGCACGGTACATTGCATAGAATGCGACTACCGTGAGCCGCGCACCCAGACACAGGAGAGGCTGGAATGGGAGAACCGTCATCTACGCCTGCCTGCCGATGAGATAGGCGATGCGGAAGAAATAAAAGCGCCCATCTGTCCAGTATGTGGCGGGCTGGTAAAGCCTGGTGTCGTGTTCTTTGGCGAGCCTGTGCCTGCTGACCTTACAAGCAAGGCGTTCGATATGGTAGAGGAGGCCGGTGCATTACTTATAGTAGGCTCGTCGCTCACAGTCTGGTCGGGCTACAGGCTCGCCAGGGCAGCAAGGGAGCAGGGGAAGCCTCTATACATTCTCAACATCGGGCCAACCCGCGCTGATGAAGAAGCCACGCTAAAAGTAGAGGCTCCCGCTGGAGAAACGCTGCAAGTGATAGCGGAAGAGATGGGTATATACATCACGACTTAATAGTATTGTACCGGCCCGCAACGCTTCATGGGGAATTAGAGAACGACCGTTATCACCCGGTGGGACGCTTGGGTCTAGCGGATTCCAAGGCGGCCTTCCAGGGCCATCTGCTTCACCAATTCGGCGGCTTCACGGGTCACGACGTTGGGGCGATTGTCGTTCATCGGCACCAGCACGACGTTTGCTCCCAGCGTTTTAGCTACCGCCAGGCCGGGATCGTTAGTATCCATCACCGCCACCGTCAAGATGCCCCGGTTTATGGCCTCACCCGCAAAGCCGTGGTCAGCAATCACCAGGTCCGGCAGGCGCACCGCATCGTTCAGCATCAACTCCATTGGGCGAGCTTCGTGCGTATGGAGCGCTCCGCAGGTATCGGACAAAAAGGCCACCGAGTTGATAGCATCCACGACCATTACGTGGTCGATATCTTCGCCCTGCGCTACGATTTGGCCTTTAGCCAGGTTCATCACATACCCACCCAGCCTGCGAACCAGGTAAGCAAGCTCATTGTAATATTCGAGCATCGAGCCGGGGTGGCCGGTGGCAAAGACCACAGCGCCCCCCTGCGAGGAAACACGTTTGATAGCCGATGCCGTGGCACGAAGGCCCTTGATCGTCGACGAAGGCGAGATAAAACCCCTTCCTTCGGTATAGCTTATATCCTGCGAACACTTAGTCAGGCCCGCCACCATCTTGAGAGCATCCTCAGCCGCCAAGTTCTCGCGCTCGATATATTCGATCACCTGCCTGATGCCAAAGGTGGCGTAGGGATCGCCAGCGACCATACGCTGCACCGCTTCGACGTTTTTCTTGCGTGTATGGCTCAGATCAGGCCCGGCCAGGCGCAACCTGGTAAGTCTGCGCTCGATTACCTGGTCGTCCAAAGCCATGCCGCCAACCTCCTGGGGAGTGATAACTACTATTCCGTCGTCAGACGAAGGGGCCTTCAGCATGGCCCGATTGTAGGCCACCCAACGCCTTAAAATGAGCCTTATGCACACTCTTTATGAGAGAGTGAATCTGCAAGATTGCTGCCAGGCGCCAGGGAAACTTGAAGCGTAAACCGTAAGGTGGGAGGTAAATGTTCAGAATGAGGGTGGTATAGGTGGTAGTTCACCGCAGAGACGCAGAGGATCTTAAAGGTTCAAGGTTCAAGGTTAGAACTCTGTACAACTTTGAACCTTGAACCTTGAACTCGTTTTGGATTAGGGACAACAATTAGACAATGATCAATCATTCTAATCTCTGCGTCTCTGCGGTGAATTTATCTCCACATTCACTCTGAACTCTTACGGTGGGAGGGATTAACGCGAAACGGCCTGATGAAGCCTACCTTTGCGCTAATCCCTCAACTTCCTACCCTCGAAGCTCTCCATCTTCTCTACTATCTCAGGCGGTATAGGTTCACTGCGACCTGTGTTGTGATCGTAGAAGACGTTGACGGTGGAGGCAACGGCTACCACCTCGCCTGTGCTACTGTCTCGAAGCTCGTGCTCCAACGTCCAGCTTTTGTTGCCTACGCGACCTATGCGCGTGTGGACATCAATAGTCTGCCCAAAGAACACCGGCCTGATGAAGTCTACCTTCGCGCTAGCGACCGTCATGCCGAAGTCGCGTGGGTCGGCCAACCCTGTTAAGTTGGTGTAGTATGCAACGCGGGCTGATTCTACGTAGGTGAGGTATGCCGCGTTATTGACATGATCGAACATATCAACATCAGCGAACCGAACCGTTTCCGTGTGGCAAAAGCGCCACTCCGATATTGTGGCTTGTTGGCCGCTAGGTGCGGGATTTTCTGTTTCCAAGTGTGGACCCCCGGCAAGCGTAATTTCGTCCCAGGCCCACCGGCTACTTAGCGCCTTACGTACAGTCTTACGTACAGTCTACCTGCTCTGCCCGGAGTTGGGGTCGATCATCAGGCTAGATTCGTCTACCGCCTCGAAGTCAGAGCCACGCAAAACATCCATCAGATGGAGCATATCGTTATCCCACCGCTCGTCGGGCGCGCCGGTGATGTGCCAGGGGCTGCCATTATCCGCAAGGAACATGCCGTAGTCCTTGAGCGCCTGTAATATGACACGAATCTCAGACGGGTATCCACTTATGTCAACGCTCGCCTTCAGGCGCACGCGCAGGCCCATTGGGGGCAGGTTGGGATCAGGCGAACTGCTGGCGAAGTGACGGGCGGGCCACAGATAAGCACGCTGGGTATTTGGTGCGGTAAACCTGAGAGCATGCCTTATGGCGCCACCGGCAACTTCATCATAGCGGGCCAGGCCCGGATAGATAGGTAGGCCAGCGGCGTCTGCTGACGTATAACCGGCCTCGCGCAGAGCATTCGATGTAAGCGGGAAGACCGCTCCACTGTCGGCTTCCCAATCACCCGATTGGCGTGGGAAGGCGCGATACATCTCGTACAGTACACAGGCGGTGTCGTCAACCACCAGCACGTGGCGATCTCCGGTGCCGTTCGACCCACCCTCGATAGGCGCGTTGGTCGGCACAGGGTAAGGGCCTGGGTCGCTTTCCTCACCATAAGCGGTAAAGAAGATAGAGACGGGCGGCTGACCTTGTATCACTCGCACGAACGGAATACCGATAGGCGCGCCCTCCCACAGCCCTGATCCAAAATCGGCATGCACCCGCGAAGCGAGGCCGATAGAGGTGATATAGTTGCTGGATAGAGGATGCACAGGCAAAGCCGAGATGTTGCGGTTCCAGATGTTGTTCGCCGGAAATACAGGGCATGACTGTCCCACTACACGTGTGGCAGTGGCTGCTGGAGTAGAGCGAATAGTCGGCACGACGGTCAGCACCGGCGGTGGCGGAGGAGGTGTGGGCACTGGACCGCCTATCGCCAGCCAGATTATCTTGCTCGCCTGGGCGCGGGTGGAGTCATTGGAGGGGCGGAAGTAGCGGCCTGGGCACGGCTCGCCTGCTCTCCCACAGTCGTAACCTCCGATGATGCCGTTGGCGCTCACGCGCTCTACAAACCCAAAGAAGGGGTTATTGGCAGGGACATCTCCGAATGTCGGCACGTCTGGAAGCAATGGTGTCCAGCCTTTGGCGTTGACGATCATCTTCGACAACTGCCCACGGGTGACGTTCGCGCCAGGGCGGAAATAAGGGCTGCTCTGAGGGTCGCACGTCTCGAACGGGCCACCACAATTATAGCCCCCTACCACCCCATTTGCTACGCCGATCTCGATCCACTCGTAGAAGGTATGTGTGGAGGGCACATCGGTGAACGTAGGTGTGGAGGGAAGCGCTCCCGAAAGGCCGGTAGAAAGGACCACGATCTTCATTATCTGCCCGCGCGTGATGTCGTTGTTGGGACGGAAGGTGCCATCATTATAGCCTGAGACCACCCCCAGGTCGGAAAGGCCGGTCACGTACGGGTAGAACCAGTCTTCGGGGCATACATCGACAAAGCGCTCCCCAGTGCAATTCGCGGACGGATACGCAGGGGCAGCGCTAGCGCTCACGCTGAATGCAACTGCCAGAAGCAAGACCGATAGCCAGGCAAGATTGATGTATTTGTATTTGCGGATGATTGTCATATAAAGTATCTCTCTATCTATTTAATGGTAGTCTGGGATAATCCCAGCGTTGAATTGTATCACACAGCATCCTGATTCTATTGGCATTGTACTCAGGGCGCAATGGGCAGATAGTCCTCATGTATATAGCCATCCCTGGGCAAGATGGTCTATTTTCAAGTAAATATGCAGTACGTTCCCTGCAATGGTGTTAGTACTACAACTTCAGTTAGCAAAAACTGATGGCGGAAATCATGATAGAGTTTAGCATGCTCTATGTGCGTAATCCCACTCAGCGGGAGTTCACCTCCCTGCGCCAACTACAGCGACATGCTGTCGGTGTGGCGCAACGGGCGCGAATTGTGCTCCTCTCAGCTCAGCCGCCGGCTGGTCGGTTCCAGCAATCGCGACTGCGCTGGATTGCTGTCGTCGCAGCGTCCGCAGGTGGATACATGCTTTTTCGAGGGCTGGTTTCGCTGGGCTGCTCGGCAAAGCCATTGGTCGTCCAGCTGTCCAAGTAGGTGCAGTTTCCGCCATCGGTTTCTCAACGCAGCCGCCTGTGCCGAGTAGCGGACGGATGGTGCCAGTAGTCCCGCTAAGCGTGTCTGAAATACGATGCTTACTCAACGAATTGATGTGGAATCCACTACGTTCAGCTACATTTGTACTCCGTTGGTCAACCTATCGACGCTACAAGCAAGCCTTGGCCAAGCGAGCGCATTATCGTAAGCGTAAATCCGCTCCGCCTGAGTTCCAGCAACTGCGGTTGTAGTAAAGATAGAGTAAAAGCCGGGCGCACGCAGGCGATTCTGTGTTAAAATAGCTGGCACATAAGCGTCCGTCGCTCAGTGGATACCAATCCGGCTTTCTCTAGGCGCGTCAGCCGGTCGGCCAGAATGGTCCACAAGTAAACCGCCTGGAGTTCATCAAGCACGCTGGCTATGGCCGGGCAAAATTCGACTTACGATGTAACCACAACCGAAATTATGATAGAATATTTGGTCTAATTTTAGGGAAATGATTACGGTAATTTCATATGCCCCGTTGGTTATTTTTATAAGGAGATGATTATGAGCCAAAATGCTCCGCAGCGTTTATATCTGATGCAAGTTGGGCTTATGCCGCTTTATGAGATTCCGATTGTGTGCTATCTGGTGCAAACGGGTGACGGCAAGAATATTCTGATTGACAGTGGTCTACCGGAGATTATGCCTGAAGGAGAATCGGAGTTCGAGAATGGGCAGGACGTTATCGAGCAGTTGGCGCTCATTGGCTTAAAACCGGACGATATTGATACAGTCATTTCGACGCATTATGATATCGACCATGCCGGAAGACACGCGGCATTCACGAAGGCGCAATATGTTGTTCAGCGTGTGCATCATTTGGATGCGGCGAGCAACCCGCGTTTTGCTGCCAATCGACGGCAATGGGATCAGCCAATGGAGCGCATTCGGCTGGTGGACGGAGACACGGAACTACTGCCAGGGCTGGAGCTGATTGAGACGAGCGGGCATGTGCCGGGACATCAATCGGTGCTGGTGCGGCTGCCCAAAACGGGGGCGATTTTATTGCCGATTGACGCTGTACCATTCGGCGAGGGCTTTATCCGTGACGAGCAGGACGACGGTAGCAACCCGGACGCCGAAGCGATCCGCTCTAGTACGATTAAACTGCTTGATCTGGTCGAACGGGAGCATATCGGGCTGGTGATTTTCGGTCATGACAAGGAGCAGTGGGAAACACTCAAAAAAGCGCCAGAGTTTTACGAGTAAAGCAGCGTTTAAAATTTGTATTACAACAAATTCGGTTCTGAAAAATATG
>JBDSDS010000074.1:0-3240 GCA_039920445.1 Chloroflexia bacterium | reverse complement strand
AAGAGTTACGCGTGAAGGTAGACGATTTGGGCCGCAAGGTAGACGACCTCTCGGCTCAGGCCGCCCGCACTATGGATCAGCGCAGGCCCGACATTGAGGAAACTATTCAGAAGAGCCGTAAAGTAGCTGTCGATAGCATCGAGCGTGTCAAGAGCGTGGTTGAGCAGAGCGCCGACAAGGCCCAGGAGTACGTACAGCGCGCAGGCCAGCAAGCCTCGCGAACGGCGGACGATATGGGCGATAAAGCGCGCAAAGCAATGAATCGATCAAGTGACGTCGCGGATGATGTAGCTGATGACGCTATGAACGCGGCGGATAATATAGGCGACCGCATGGAGCAGGCAGCGGATGATGCCGGTGATGCGGTTGGCGATGTGACCCGCCGCCTGAAAAACGACGGTCGTGACACCATGTCGGACGCCTGATAAGTATATCTAACAGAGTCGGCAGAAAAGGCGCGTGGACATTGTTCTCCGCGCCTTTTATGTTTGTCGTGATTTGTCATGATGTCGAGCGTTTACCGTGTGGCTCACACTACCTCAGTTGCAGCCAGGACGCGTTGAACAGTGGGTCGTAGAGGTGCTGTACCCCGTTCTCTAGCGCCAAGTCTACTTTGCTGTCGTAAGTTCGCACGTGCAACTCACCCTTATCAACGTATGAGAGCATAGTGCGGCCTGGATATATGGCCCGCGCAAATGCGAACTCGCTTGCATCAGGAAGCCCTGCGCTGTAGAGAGGTTCAGGCATTTGTCGCCTCTCATGTAGCTCCGCCAAAGGCATCGAGAAGATGCTGTAGAGGACCTCCCTCCTCCCCAATTCAGCGCTGCCAAAGAGGAACCACCTATCCCTTATGCCCCCGAACGCCATGAAGCCTTTGCCCTCGACCGGCAGGGTTGACTGGGTTACAGACCAATCAGAACCCATTTCCAGGGCGACCAGTGGACCAGCTCCACTCGAGGTGTCTGCCTCCTCATGCCATATCAAGACTGTATTGTCGCCCCTCTGGGCGGCCCACACCAAGCCTATAGGCACCGACTCAACCGGTATATTGAGAAGCGCGGGTGGGGGGCGGCCCGGTGCGAACATGTAGATACGCGCAGGGTCCCCGGTGTCGTCCGTGACCAGAGCATACCCCTTGAATCGTCCTTCCCTGAGGAACCCGCCCGCAACAGGCAGAGGATAGTTAGTTCTCTGCTGGTCATATTTTAGCGTCCGCTCTATAAGTGTATGCGGGGTGCTCTTTTGGAGATCAATAAGCACAACCCGGTATACTGTGGTGCCGCCTGCCTTGTACGTGTGCGCGGTGATGAGGGCATATTTGCTATCTGGGCTGAATTGAATGCCCTGGATGCTGCCGTCGTGGCTATAGAGGAGCTTCCTGTTGCCACCCGTGCCGTCAGCCAGATATACATTCAGAGGCCCCTGCGGATCCGAGTCTGAGCCTTCCTCGACCAGCAATAGGTGCTCGCCGTCCGGCGCGAAGTCCATGGCTGTCCAGTTGGGCTGCACGTTTACTTTTACCGTCTTAGAGCTACCAAATGCCTGGTAAGCTACCTCGATAGCGCCGAAGCCCAACATCACTCTGGGTCGCTTGCCTATTCTATCACCCAGGCGGAAAGCCCACATCCCTTTGTCGCCCACCCAGTAGTAGTTGTGCTCGGACGGGTCGAAGTTGACGCCGAAGTAATGCGACCCATTGTTGTTGCCATACCTGGAGACTTGCAGGGCGCGACCTTTCAGGCCCGTCATACCCGATATTCTGAAGCTGGCTGGCGCAGGGGTTGCGGTCGGCGTTAGCTTTACCTGGTCCCAGTTTTCGCCCGGCACGTCGTACAATATGGCGCCCGATGCATCGAGGGTGGGCAGCACCTGACTAGATCTGTCGCTACGTGGAAGCCACTCCCAGCTACTCATGCCCCGGTAGTAGAGGGCCGGTTTACGGCCCTGCGTGCGTAATGCAACTACACCCTGGAGCGCGCCCAGATAGACCTCCCACGATGCTTGTGCCTCTAACTGGCCTGTATCTCGGTAGTTTCTCTGGACGCGGCGTACCGCCTCTGTTGCCTGGAGCGTGGTTGCCCAATCGCCTTTCTCAGCCGAGGAAGATGCTATCTCGTACTGCGTGTCGCGCTCGGTTACGAGCTTGTTCATATCCGAGGCGCGGACGTCTGCGTCTTTGAATCCCTTCACCATCCCGAAATATTGGAGCGCCCGGTCCCATTCCTGGTTGTCTGCTGCCTGCTGGGCGATGAGATAATTGCTTTGGTTTTGGTCTTGCTGCCACCACTCCCAGCCGGACCACGCCAGCACGCCAGCCAGCAGCAAAAACCCCAGCATAACCTCACGCAGATGCACCCACCGTCCCGTCGGCTCCGGGTCCAGCTCTTCTACAATCGAAATCGGCTCATCGAAGAGGTCTCGCATATATCTATATTACACCCTTTGCCCCAAAGAGGTTTCATGAGCCTTAGCGTGCCAAAACCCCATCAGGGTCGTAGATCGCATCGCCGCCTATCATAGTAGCAAGAGGCTTCACGCCTTTGATCTCCCCTGGCTCCACGCTAAATATATCTTGCTCCAGCACGAGAAAGTCGGCAACCGCGCCTATGTTGAGAGTACCTGTTACGCCTGGAAGATATGGAGCCGAGCGGGCAGCGCCTTCTGTATAAGCGCGCACTGCTTCCTCGACCGTGAGCCTCTCCTCAGGGTACCAGCCGCCTTCAGGCAGATCGTTTTCATCTTGCCTCGTGACCGCCGCATGGATGCCCGCAAAGGGATTAGGCGTTTCAACAGGCGCGTCCGAGCCAAACGCCAGGAGCGCGCCTGTATCGAGCAGACTGCGCCACGCATAGCCGTATCGTGCCCGCTCGCCCAAAAGCCGGTCGGCGGGCTGCATATCAGAAGTGGCGTGTATAGGCTGCATGGAGGCGACTACTCCCAGCTTGCCGAAGCGTGGGATGTCGTCCGGGTGCAGATGCTGGACGTGCTCTATCCTGTGCAGCAGCCCGTTTGGGCTTCCTGCCTTCTCGAAAGCATCCAGTACTCGCCTATTGGCGGCGTCGCCTATCGCGTGGATGGCTGACGGGATGCCTGCCTCTGATGCCTTCCTGATGGCTTCCTCAAGTTCGTCTTGCGGGATGGTACTGATCCCTTTATTGTTCGGATGGCCCTCATATGGATCGAGCATCTGCGCGGTCATAGAGCCGAGCGAGCCGTCGCTGAATATCTTCACCGGGCCTA
>JBDSDS010000073.1:0-7211 GCA_039920445.1 Chloroflexia bacterium | reverse complement strand
AGGGAGGCATAGGAGCGGTAGGGCCTCCAGAGTTCGGCTATCTCGCGCATCCGGGCATGAGCGGAGCGGGGGGTGGGCAGGTCGTCCAGGTTGTACAGCCGCTTCATAGCGACCTGGATGCCGTAGTCATCGACTGCAAGCACATCGGGGCGAGCAAGCGAGAAAATGAGGAACATCTCGGCTGTCCAGCGCCCTATTCCTTTGACTGCGACGAGCGCCTTGATTATCTCCTCGTCGTCCATCTGCGCGATGTGCGCCAGGTCCAATTCGCCCGAATGCACGCGTTGTGCCAGGTCTTTGATGTAGCTTACTTTCCTCCAGGAGAGGCCGACAGCTTGCAACGATTCGTCCGATAGGGCGAGAATACCTTCAGGCGCGGGAGGCTCTCCATCAGGTAGGAGGGTGCGTATTCTGCTGACGATAGTGGCCGCTGCTTTGCTCGACACTTGTTGCGATGCGATGGAATCGACAAGCGTGAAGAAGTATTCGACGGTGGCGGTAAGGTGGAGAGGCCCGCGCTCATCAATGAGGCGGGCCATAACCGGGTCGCATGCTGCCAAGTGCGATAGGGCGGCTTCAAGTTCGGGGCTAACTCGATTCACCAAGACTTTCGGCTGCCTCCTGCTCGACGGGCGTGTTGAGGGTCCAGACGTAACCGTCCGGGTCGGCCACCTTGAACTCGCGTAGACCATACCACTGCGTCTCGATCTCACAGACGATGTTGGGCTGCAAGCCAGCACCCCTTAGGGCCTCGTACATACCGTCCACATCATCAACCGACAGATAGAGGTGGACGCCATTGCCTCGTTGGATGCCCTTCTGAAGGTCGCCCGCCACGTCTTCTCGTAAGAGCCAGACATGGGCATCATTCAACACTAAACTGTACCACTGCGAGCCGTTATCATCGATTATCCCCTCGTTATCCTGTGTAAACCCGAGGGTGTTGTAAAACTCCATCGAGCGTGCCATGTTCGACACAACAAGCTCGGGTACTATCTTGGTCATTCCTTTTCCCCTCCTAAGAAAGTTTGCTCCTAATGAACTCTATGGTGCGCTCCCATGCTAACCTGGCGCACTCTGGGTCATATACATCGCGGCGGTTGTCCTCGAAGAACCAGTGTCCTGTGCCGGGATAGACGAAGAAGTTTCCTTCTTTGCCCTCGGCATTGAGCGCAGCTTCCAGTTCCCGTGCTACATCGAGCGATTCGTACTCATCATGCTCGGCAAGGTGGCCGAGAAAGGCAGCCTTTGTCTGTTTTGCGAAGTCCTCTTGCTCGTAGTCGCCGTAGAAATCGAAGCCGCCATAGAAGAGGACCAGCGCTATTATTTCAGGACGCAGTGTGCTGAGCCATGTGGCATAAGCCCCACCCATCGAGAAGCTGACCGTGCCTATAGTTTTGCCTTGCACCGCCGGATGGGCGAGGAGGTAGTCGAGGCCAGCGGTTACGTGCTGGATGCCTGCCTGGTCGTCTACCTGCTTCATAAGCGCCGTTGCGCCCTCGACTGTATCGGCGGTCTGTCCTGCATAGAGGTCTGTCGCCAGCACCGTAAAACCTTCACGTGCCAGACGGTCGGCCAACTGCTTGAAGAACGGAGTGAGTCCCCACCAGGCGTGCAAGAGGAGAATGCCCGGTCCCTGACCGTCTTCGGGTACGGCTAAGTAGCAGTTCGCTGTGCCTGCGCTCGAATCGATTTTCACCATTTCGCCCATTTATTTCCTCCAGATTACGCTGCTCCCCGCCGCTTCTTCTCTTCCGGGAGGACCCTCTTCAAGAACTCACCTGTATATGAGCCTGGGGTGTCGGCCACCTCTTCGGGGGTGCCCTGGGCAATTATCTCTCCGCCCGCGTCTCCACCTTCGGGGCCGAGGTCGATTACCCAGTCGGCGCTCTTTATCACATCCAGGTTGTGCTCGATCACGAGCATTGTGTTGCCGCCGTCGGTCAGGCGTTGGAGGACGTGGAGCAGGCGCTCGATGTCAGCGAAGTGCAGGCCGGTGGTCGGCTCGTCGAGGATGTAGAGGGTCTTGCCGGTGGCCCTGCGCGCTAGCTCAGAGCCAAGCTTGATGCGCTGCGCCTCACCGCCGGAGAGAGTAGTCGCGGGCTGTCCGCACCGTATGTAGCCGAGGCCGACCTCACACAGCGTCTTGAGCTTGTTCTTGATGGAGGGCACGTTTTCGAAGAACTCGGTCGCTTCCTCAACGGTCATGTCGAGCACTTCGGCGATGTTCTTGCCCTTGTAGCGTATCTCAAGGGTCTCGCGGTTGTAGCGCGCGCCCTGGCATACTTCGCACGGCACGTAGACATCGGGAAGGAACTGCATCTCGATCTCGATTATGCCCTCGCCCCGGCACGCCTCGCACCGCCCGCCCTTGACGTTGAACGAGTAGCGCCCGGCATCGTAGCCTCGCACCCTGGCTTCCGGTATCTTGGCGAATACTTCTCTTATCGGTGTGAATGCTCCCGTATAAGTGACAGGGTTCGAGCGTGGAGTGCGCCCGATTGGCGACTGGTCGATCTCGATGATCTTGTCTATGTTGTTGATGCCCTCTATCCGCTCGTGAGCGCCTGGTCTCACTTTTGAATTGTGCAGCACCTGGCTCACTTTGCGCGACAGGACCTCATGCACCAGGGTCGATTTGCCTGAGCCTGACACACCTGTCACACAAATGAACCGTCCTAGTGGGAAGTCAACCGTAATGTTCTTGAGGTTGTTCTCATAGGCGTTATGTACAACTATGCTGTTGCCGTGGCCCTTGCGTCGCTTCTTCGGTACAACTATCGTGCGCTCGCCGGTCAGATACTTGGCGGTGATAGAGTTGGGATTTTTCAGGACATCCTCGTAAGTGCCCTCGGCGATGATATGGCCGCCGTGTTCGCCCGCACCCGGCCCGATGTCGATTATCCAGTCGGCGACGCGCATCGTCTCTTCGTCGTGCTCGACTACTATAAGCGTGTTGCCCAAGTCGCGCAGGCGAGTGAGGGTATTTATCAGGCGCACGTTATCACGCTGATGTAGGCCGATAGACGGCTCATCGAGGATATAGAGTACGCCCATGAGGGACGACCCGATCTGGGTGGCGAGCCGGATGCGCTGGGCTTCGCCGCCTGCCAGGGTCGCCGCCGTGCGGTTGAGAGTGAGGTAATCGAGGCCGACGTCCATCAGGAAGCCGAGGCGCTCTCTTATCTCCTTGAGTATCTGCTTCGCTATCAGTTGCTCTTTTGAGGAGAGGGGCGTCGGCTTGTCGGTGTCGCCCGCTAGATAGTGGAAGAAGCGATGGGCCTCACGCACCGACAGGGATGCCACCTGCGAGATAGATTTGTCATCGACCGTGATGGCGAGGCTTTCCGGCTTGAGGCGGCGGCCCTTGCAGGTGGGGCAAGGACGGTCACTCATGTATAGCTCGAGGTCGCGGCGTATCGTGTCGGAGTTAGTTTCGCTGTGGCGGCGCTTGACGATGTTGACCGCGCCCTCGTAATTCACGTCGAACTCGTGCCAGCGTCCCTGGTAGTTCTTGTGCTTGACGCGCAGCTTCTTACCGGCCCCATACATAAGTACCTTCATCTGGGCCTCACCGAAGCTGCTGAGGGGCATGTCCATAGTGAAGCCATGTTCTCGCCCTACTGCCTCCAGCATTTCGAGCATGTAACTATCGCCCTGCTGGAAGGAGCGCGCCCAGGGTGCAAGCCCGCCCTCGATGATGCTAAGTTTGAGGTCGGGCGTGATAAGGTCGGGGTCAGGCTCGACCTGTGTGCCGAGGCCGGTGCAGGTAGGGCACGCTCCGTGGGGCGAGTTGAACGAAAAAGAGCGCGGCTCGATGGCCCCAAGAGAAAGGCCGCAGACCGCGCAGGAGAAGTGCTCGGAGAACATCAACTCTTCGCCGTCTATGATGGATACGACGATGCTGCCTTTGCTCAACTTGAGGGCGGTCTCGACAGAGTCGGCGAGGCGTGTGAGGTCAGGGTCTATCTCGTTGCCTTCCTGAGAGGCACGCACCACAAGTCGGTCTACTACTGCCTCGATGGTGTGCATCTTGTACTTTTCAAGCTCTATATTGGTGTCGAGGTCGCGTACCTCGCCGTCTATACGGGCGCGGACGTAACCTGCCTTGCGTAGGTCTTCCATCACCTTCTGATGCTCACCTTTGCGGTCGCGGATGATCGGCGCAAGCACCATGATTCGTGAGCCTTCGGGGAGGGAGGATACGGCGTCAACTATCTCCTGCACGGTCTGGCGCTGTATCTCGCGCCCGCAATTGGGGCAATGGGGCCGTCCGGCGCGCGCGAACATGAGGCGCATGTAGTCGTACACCTCGGTAATGGTGCCGACGGTAGAACGCGGGTTGCGGGATGCGCCCTTCTGGTCAATCGAGATGGCGGGGGAGAGGCCCTCTATCAGGTCAACGTCCGGCTTCTCCATCAGCCCGAGGAACTGGCGGGCATACGAGGACAGCGACTCGACATAACGTCGCTGCCCCTCTGCGTAAATAGTATCGAACGCCAGAGACGACTTGCCCGATCCTGAGAGGCCCGTTATGACTACCAGCTTATCACGAGGTATGGCAACATCCACGTTCTTGAGGTTGTGCTCACGCGCCCCGCGCACGACGATGTGGGTTTGCGCGTGGCCGGGCAGGCGTTTGTGTTCTACTTGGGGCATGGCTTCCAGGAGGGATTCTTTTTTGTTCGACTTGTTGTAATCTCGGAGCATTCTATTATCCTCTATTGGGGTAGGTCGGGACAAGACAGTACGAATTATGAATTACGGGTTCACCGCAGAGACGCAGAGAGCGCAGAGATTCTTATTGTTTTGAATCATGAATTACGGGTTGAAGGTTGAAGGTTCAAGGTTAGAACGCTATACAACTTTGAACCTTGAACTCGTTTTAGCAGGTAGACATAATTCAGAACAAGCGTTCAACTATCAGTATAGCAGAGGCCATGATAAGCCGTCAATTGGAGGGCTGTTGGGGTTTTCCACATCCGTGACTGTCATGGTCTTGTCAGAGGCCGTCTCCGTAAATCATACCAGGGGATTCCTGACATCCTCTGTCATCATTACGCATTCGGCTGACCTATTTTGATATTTCGAGCATGAATCGATGTGTCCTATTTATGCCTGTGCTACAATAGTAAGGAAAGACACCGGTGCGTGTCTTGAAAGGATGGCTAACCTATGATTGCTCAGGAATTGATAACACGTAATCCTAACATTCTGGGCGGCACCCCGGTATTTACTGGAACCCGTGTGCCGGTAGAAACACTATTCGACTACCTTGAAGCCGGTGATCCCTTGTATAGGTTTCTGGACCATTTCCCAACTGTACAGCGTGCTCAGGCTGTAGCGCTACTTGAGGCATCAAGTGAGGCACTGATTTCTCAGGTTGTGTCTTCGTAGGCTCGATGCGAGTACTTCTGGACGAATGCGTATCCCGAAGGTAGAAAAGGTATCTACTGGGACAGGCCGTAGTGACCGCGCCGGAAATCGGCCAATATCACATGCTACAGTACGTGCTACGAATAGGAGGAAGCTACCATGCTAACTACCGAAGCTATATCTCAACTAATACACCGTGACCCCGACATCATGAGAGGCACACCTGTCTTCAGGGGCACACGTATGCCTGTGAGGTCGCTCCTTGATTGGCTAGAGGGGGGCCATCCATTCGACGAGTATCTGGATAACTTCCCAACCGTCAGCCCCGAACAGGCAAAGGCAGTGCTTCAATTAGCAAATGATTGGTTAGAAGCGCAAGCCCCACTGACTGCATGAGAATCTTGCTGGACAAGTGTATACCGAGGCAGCTAAGGAAACATATTGTCGGCCACGACGTTGCAACCGTCGCCAGCGCAGGCTGGGGTGGAATCAAGAACGGTAAGCTCCTGGACCTGGCTGATACCAGATTTGATATTCTGCTAACGGTCGACAGGAGCATACCGTACCAGCAGAATCTACGCAATCGCCAGATTGCAGTCATCGTACTTATCGCACCGAACAACAAACTTGAAACGCTTCAACCATTTCTCTCACCATTTCTCTCAGATGTATTAGCAGCACTGGAGGCGATTCAACCTGGAGAGGTGGCACATATGGATCAGACGCGGAGGTAAGCCGGCTAAATCTGACTATTGTATGCCAGTGCGGGGCTAGAGAGCATCAGCGCCGCGAATGAAGCCAACCAATGCTCGCCCATGTAGTTGCCGCTCGCTATGTGGGGGAGTGCGGCTTTCGCGTGCCTGGTTGCTGCGTCAGCCAGTACCCCGTAGACCGGCTCATTTTTTGAGAGGGCAGAAGCGATGTTGCGCATGCACCATGCCCGGCTCAAATTGAGGCCGTCGAGATGTACTATCTGTGGGTCGGTGCGGTCGGCGACGGTGGCCGGGGTGAAGAGGTTTCGCGGTTCACCTTTGGAGAGGCCGGGCAGGAAGCGGTTGAGCCAGGGGCCGAATTCCTCTGACGCAAGTACCCGGCGCATCAGTTCGGCTTCAATGAGGCAGGGGGAGAGGAAGTCCGCGCCGCTCGGCTCGTTTGAGGCCGCGCAATCTGTGTCGCGGGAGAAATAGTCGAGGCTGCGCTGGACGATCAGGCTCTCCAGTTCGTTATGTCCTATAGTCTTTGCATAATCGAGGGCGAACACCAGGCCGAAGGCGGTATTGGGGTGCGTTCCGGTGCGGATGGGGTAGGTTTGCCTGGGCAGGAAATCGAGGTAACGCTGCACAAACACCTCGGCCAGGGGCTGCAAATTGCGCGACCAGCGTTGTCCATCGGGATCATCCCACGTATAAAGCTCATCAGCCAGCTTGAGGAGCCAGGTCCACCCGTAGGTACGCTCGAAGGAACGGCGATTGGGTTGGGAGAGATACTCTGTTTCTACCAGCAGATGCTCCTTGCTAAGGTTTTCATTCAGTGCGGTTCGTATCTCCGACACTTCAGGCAACGCAGGCAACTCACGAAGCAGGCGTACCAACATCCAGTGGCTGTGGACAGCGGAATGCCAGTCGAAGCAGCCGTAAAAGGCAGGGTGAAGCGCCTGTGGGCTTTGCAGGTCGTCCGGGCCGTTGATGACGTGGTCTAGCTTGTTTGGGTACTCACGCTGGATGCCATCAAGCGCCATGCGTGCAAAGAGGGAGCCTTGTTCACGTTTCAGGGTTAGCGCACTGTGCATGTTGCCTCCTAGAGTCTGGGGGGTCCGAGGCGGATGCGCTCCCTTG
>JBDSDS010000072.1:0-6984 GCA_039920445.1 Chloroflexia bacterium | reverse complement strand
TATAAATGCGATCAAAGTAGCGCTCATACAGCCAACCGACTGCCTCGGGATCACCCGTACGCGCCCTTTCTACCCACGAACGTTCATCGTCCGTTTCAGACACCGCATTTCCTCGCTTCTCAGCCCTGCGACAGAAAGAAGAGACTTACTGCCTCTAGTCTGCCGTTGTTACGAGGTGCGGTCTCACCGGCACCCTTGCCCGAACCCAGGTCAATGGGAACGGGAGTAATGAGATGATTCCCGCACAGGTCCTTTTTATCCACTCATAGGACCCATGCTGATAATTATAACGACGCAGGCCGCAAAAAGATAGCATAGGTCCCTAAAGCTAGTATGGATAGGTAGTAGTACGTAGCGCAGAGCAAGATAGATGTTACCCTTCGGGAATTATGAATTTTGAGTTATGAAATTGTGAGAAGTTACCTAATGACCGCTGACTCATTCAAAATTCATAATTCATAATTCAAATATTCTTCATCTCCTGCTCATACCATTTGATGAAGCGTGGCACACCTTCTTCCAGGGGAACCTGGGGGTTGTAGCCGAGGTCGGCGCGGGCGCGAGTGATGTCGGCGCAGGTGATAACAGGGTCGGCGCTGGGGTAGTCAAGCATCTCGATGATCGCTTTCTTACCCAAGGTACGTTCGATTACCTCGATGAGGTACGCATTGGTCTGGGGATTGGAGTTGCCGAGATTGTAGGTCTGGTAGCCGGAGGGCCGGTCGAGGGCAGCGACTACGCCCGAAACAGTATCCTGCACATAGGTGTAGTCGCGGCTTTGAGAGCCGTCGCCGAAGAGGCGCACAGGCTGGTTGCGGGCTATCCAATCGGTAAAGAGGTAGACCGCCATATCGGGCCGGCCGCGCTCGCCGTACACGGTAAAGAAGCGCAGCACCGTGACCGGCAATCCATAGAGGTAATGAAAAGTATAGAGCAGCACCTCCGACATCTTCTTGGTGGCCGCATAGGGCGAGAGCGGGCGGTCAGTGCGGGCGTCCTCTTTATATGGCACAGACGCGTCTCCCCCATAGATAGAGGATGAGGAAGCAAATACGAAGTGCTGCACACCCTGCCGCACCGCCAGTTCCACCAGATTGAGCGTGCCCACCACGTTCACCTCGTTGTACAGCAGAGGGTCCTTTATAGAAAAGCGAGGATTCGCCATCGCCGCGATATGGACGATGCGGCGTATCGGCTCGGTGGTGAAAAGGTGCTCGAGCATGGTACGGTCGCGGATGTCGCCCTGCACCAGGCGAAAGTTTGGGTTGGAGAGGAAGGGGGCGATGTTGCGCCGCTTACGCTCAGGGTCGTAAAAGTCGTTGAAGTTGTCGAGAGCAATCACACGCTCACCTCGCGCCAGCAGAGCCTCAACAGTATGCGACCCGATAAACCCGGCCCCGCCTGTGACTAAGATTTCCATTCGTTCTCCCTACGGAGTCGGTGTTAATACACCTACCCCCATATATTCCAACATACGTGTTACTGTATCCTTTAGGTCAGGGTCTTGGGCCAATTCAAGAGCTTTCCTGAAGTCTTCAACTGCCTTTTTTCGTTCTTCCGCATAGGGGAGGCTGATCTGATGAAGGAGACCTCTGCTGTAATAGGCAAAAGCAAACGTGGGATCTAGTTCTATTGCACGATTGTAATCTGCCATTGCGTTTTTGTAGTTCTTGTTCTTGAAATAAGCAAGGTCCCGGTAGTGATAAGCTTCGCTGAGGTTGGGTTTAAGCCGAATAACTTCGCTAAAATCGTCAATAGCATGGTCGAACTGACCGAGTTCGTAATACGCGAAACCGCGATTGTTATAGCCATCAGCAGAATTAGGACTGAGTGCTAAGAAAGTATCAAAGTCTTTGACAGCCTGCTCGTATTCTTGTTTCTGGAAATAGACCCGCCCACGATTGAAGTATGGCAAGTCGAATGCTTCATTGATCTTAATGGCCCGATCATAATCAGCCATTGCTTTATCATAGTCACCCTTCTCGGCATAGATAAGGCCCCGATTGTTGTAAGGCCATTGATTACTCGGATCCAATTTGATAGCTTTGTCATAATCCACAAGAGCGAGGGCATACTGCTGTTTGTTATAGTAGGCCCACCCACGGGCACTGAAAAGCTCAGAATCGTCAAGCTTTAGACGCTCCGCTTGGTTGAAGTCTGCTATCGCGAGATCGTACTCACCTTTTTCCGAATAGACATGCCCACGATAGCGATACGCCTCTACATGGTCCGGCTTGAGTTGGATAACGTGGGTGCAATCATCGATGGTCTTGTTGTACTCATTCTTGGCTCTATGGGCAAAACAACGATAGAAGTAGGCATCTACATAATCAGGGTCCAATTTGAGCGCCTTATCAAATTCGGCAATAGCGCGATCATTGTCGCCGTTGATAAGGTAATCAGCGCCTCGGTCATAATGATACTCAGCAGAGAACTCAGATGTGGCAGTAGCTGTCGTGCGTGGAAGAGTAGAGGATGGTAGGCCATTCGTCTCACCATCGCATGCACTCAGAAACAGGCAGGAAATGACTGCTATCATAGACCTAACAATCACGTTTCTCAATTCGCTCATCGCTCATCGCTCATCGCTCGTATTCTATCCGGCCTGCTAACCAGCGTAAATAGCGCCAAAGCCGCGCCCCAATGTATGCCCATATTGAGCGCATGGAGGTTCTCGAAGATGTTGTGCATCGTGAACGTCACGAATATGCCTAACGCGCCAATGACCACCGCCTCGGCATAAGTATCACCCGCCACCCGCACACGCCGCAGAGCTTTGATGGCTACAACAGCGATGGTGATAAGCGCCACAGCATAGAACGTAAGCCCCACTACCCCGGTTTCGGCAAGGAGGTGCAAATAGTAGTTGTGGGCATGCCCACGCGAGTAGGGCCAGCCCTGCACGCCGAACGTATTGAATAGCACATTGAAGTTGCCTATCCCCACCCCGAACCAGGGATTAGATAGGAACATGTTGCCCGCCACTTGCCAATGGACCATGCGCTCTACGATAGCATAGTTCTCCGGCGTCGGCGTGATACCGCGCGGGTCGAACACACCAAGTTGACTAATCAACAGGCCGAAGCGGTCAGCGACAGTGGGTGGTAGCGCACCCACGCTGCCCAGCCCGACCATCGCCACGCCTGAGCCGAACAGCAACGACAACGCCGGAGCAGCCCGTTTGCCGAGGGCAAACACCATCGCCAGCACGCCGAACGCAAGCCCGATCCACGCACCACGGGAAAGAGTAGTAAGCACAGTCCAGAATAGAGTAAGAGACACCAGGCTCATAAAGAGAGGCACGCGCAGATGCTGGAGAGACATGAGAGAAGGTTTATCGAGCAGAGGAGTCTTGCGACGAAGTGCAATCCACTTGCTCCAGTGGTAAATAGCCAGCGCGAGGGCAAGAGGCAGGCTCATGTTGATGTAGCCCGCGAAAGAGTTAGGCGCGCCTATCGTACCATATGCGCGGGTAAGCAGGCCACCCACATTGAAGCTCGCAGGTCCGATGCCGCTGTACGCCTGACCAAGCCCAAGCAGCGCCTCCGACATCCCCGCGATAAGCATCACCACTATCAGGCCATTCATCTCGCGCCGTGCCTGTACCGAGTTGACAATGACAACATAAGCCAGGATAGTCACGAGCCAGCGCGACACTTCGGCCAGACTCTCAGGCATTGAGGTTGTGTTCCATAGACTCGCCAGGGTTGCAGTCAGGAAGAAAAAGAGCGCAATAGCGATTGGTGTCAACACCAGCTTCCTGTCGCCCCGCAAAGCAAGCCATGCCCACCAGATGCCGAGCACCAGCACGAAAAGAAGCTGCGTAACGGTAATGTCTGCCGGAAGGCTGACTGCCTTTTGCACAGGCACGCTCAAGACAAGCGCATAAGCCCCCCACACAGGCTTGCGAAGAAGCAGGACGAGTAGCGCCACCCCCGCCAGCCCCACCCCAACGTAAAGCGGAGGAGCAACACCCGCCACTATCGCCAGGAGCAAAGCAAGAGGCCAAACCCAGATAGTATTTTGGATTTTGGATTTTGGATTTTGGATTTGGGTCTTAGCCATCAAGATGTGTTTGGAAGACAAGGTGAATTCATAAGCTCCTTCATCTTCGTTAGCCGTGAGGGGTGCGTATTTTGCGGCTGCTGTATCCCTTATCCGCAAACACGCTTGGCCATCAAAATATCCGGTTTGCCCCGGCCGTTCGCATCCGGTACGACACCCGTGATGGTGAAGCCCAACTTCTGGTAGAACTCGTAAGGGTGACCCTTCAGGTTCTTGATGCGGGCGATCTGCTCCCACACGTTCGGATAGAGGTCCACGCCTGAGAGGGTGGTCATGTTGTTCTCGTCGTCACTTCCCAGGATGATAGTAAGCCCACCGCGCTGCCTTACCTGCTCCTCAAGGTCGGCCACCAGCGCGCGGCCAATCCCCTTGCGCTGGTGAACAGGGCTTACGGCGAGGGGGTCTAGCTCCCACACTGCGCCGTCGTACTCCGGGCTGCCACCGATCCACCCCAGCGCCTCTCCGTCTTCACCCACGGCTACGCGGCTGATGCGCCCCGTTCCAAAAGAGTTCCGCACCTCCTCCAGAGCTGACCCTACATCCGGCCACGCATCGGGCCAATGCTCCCGAAACGCTTCCACCAGCAGGGCCGCCACCTGTCGGACCAACCCCTCGTTATCGGGCGTGAGGTCAATTATTCGCATAGCACGTCCCCAAGAGTTGCGATGCATATTGCATACTGTTCCCTAGTGAAACTAATTCCTGCTCTAAATCTGCGTGCGGAACCACTCGATGGTGCGCGCCATGCCCTCAACAAGGGACACAACGGGACGCCAGCCCAGGGTGGCGCTTATGCGACTAATATCGGGACATCGGCGGGCGGGGTCGTCTTGCAGGGCTGGACGATACTCTATTTCAGAGTTAGATTCGCTGATTATGCGTATGAGCTCGGCGAACGCTCGCACCTGCCGCTCGTCCGGGTTGCCGACATTGAATATCTTCCCCCTCGCCACCTCCGGTTGGGCGTCCATCACTGCGCGCAGACCGGACACCATGTCGCTCACATAGCAGAACGAGCGTGTCTGGCTTCCGTCGCCATAGATAGTCATCGGCTCACCCCGCAACGCCTGCGAAATGAACTGAGGGGGCAGACGTCCATCGTTGGGGTTCATACGCGGGCCATAGGTGTTGAATATACGCACAATACGTCCATCGACCCTAAACTCTCGAATATAGACCGACGTAATCGCCTCAGCAAACCGCTTCCCCTCGTCATAGCAAGCGCGCGGCCCGATAGTGTTGACGTTGCCGAAGTAGTCTTCGCGCTGCGGGTGCTCAAGGGGGTCGCCGTATGCTTCGGATGTAGAGGTGAGTAGGTAGCGCGCCTCATGAGAGCGCGCCCATTCAAGCACGTTACGCGTACCGACCGAATTGATAATGGCTATCTCAAGTGGGATGCGGGTGAAATCGGCGGGCGATGCAGGGCTTGCCAGGTGGTATATGGCATCAACTTTACCGAGACTCGTCTGCTCTTTGGCGGGTAATTCCTGGGTAATATCATGCTCGACAAGGCGGAACGACGCATTATCCCGCAGGTGGGCTATGTTGCCTGGGCGACCTGTTATAAAGTTGTCGATGGCCGTCACGTCATGCCCGTCTGCCAGCAAAGCATCACACAGGTGCGATCCGATGAAGCCCGCGCCACCCGTAACTACGAAATGCAAACGAGTTCTCCTTGCATGGTTAGAGTTCAAAGTTCAAAGTTCAAGGTTCAAGGTTGGCTCAGGTAACTTTGAACCTTGAACCCTCACCAACTGAAGCAGTCCACAACTCAGCCAGAAAACCATCGCCAGATCCATGAGGAAGTAGGAATTGTCTACCATACCGTGGACCAGGAAGTCTATCATAGAGGCGAGCAGACACAGCGACAAAGCCTTGTAAAGGGGATTGACTGCACTGCCCACCGATGCCTGCCTTATCGCCCTGAGCGCGCTTCTGAAATAAATCCAGAGAAGCCACAGGAATACAAGCAGACCTATTATACCCAATGATAGCCACGTATCCAAAACGACATTGTGTGGGTGGGCTGTGTAGAACTCTTTGCATTGCGCCTTGCTGACTATGTATTGACGTGGGTGCTCGGTGTAAAGCTTCTCGCATTCTTCGGGGCTTGCTATTACCTCAGGTGCCTGGAATTGGTTGAGGAACTGGTCGATTCCAACACCGAACACCGGGCGGTCGGCGACCATGCGTAATGAGCTTTGCCAGTGTAGCACACGCATCGAGCCGCTCTCGAAGCTCAGGATACGCTCCGGCAGTCTCGGAACCGCCACCACTGCGATGAGAGCCAACCCTAGCAACGCTATGCCAATAGCTGGAATGGCCCATTTAGGAAGTGATCTCCTATCTGGCCTACGCGGCCTCAAGAAGAGCCCCACCGCTACCGACACGAATAAAGCAACTACCACCGCTGCCCAGGCACCACGGGAGTAAGTCAATACGAAGGCCGCACCGAGCGGCAGCAGAGCAAGAGCATACAGAGTCTTGCGCCAGCCCCAGGGCAGGAAGATCGCCAGGCAGGCAGCGAACGGAAAGACCCGACCCAGGTAGAGCGCAAGGTTGTTAGGGTGCTGGTAGACGCTGAATACCCGGCTTACCCCCTCCACTACGAGGGTATTGTCGGAGATCACGAACTGCCACAGGCCATAGAGCGATACTCCAACCGCCGCTGCCGTGAAGAAATCAACTATTCGCATCAGCCCACGCCTGCTCGACACCGCATCGGTCAAGAGAAAGTAGAAGAGCACCGGCAGCACGATAGCCCAGCGGTAAAGCCGGGCACTGTCTTTTGCGAAGGCCGGATCGGCCAGGGTGAGAAGGGAAAGCGTCCCTATGATGAGCAGTGCGACGGCGGGCATGGCGAACGGGTCTTGGCGGTACCAGTTCAATGCCCTGGACTTTAGATCATCTGCTGTAGGG
>JBDSDS010000071.1:0-4901 GCA_039920445.1 Chloroflexia bacterium | reverse complement strand
TCCCTGCGAGCAGGCCGATACGGACGTCCCAGTGAGCAACGTTGGGTATGGAGATTACAATGCAACCTCCCGGTTTCAGTTTGGGACGGAGTGCCTGTAGCACGTTCCAGGGTTCGGCCAGGTGTTCAAGCACGTCGCCGAAGAGGATCAGATCGAAGCCATCTGGGATCTGCTGCTGTATTTCTGTAGCCTCCAGGTTGCCTACGATTACCTGCTCGCAGAATTGCGCTGCGTCGGAGGCCGCACCCTCGTCAAGCTCTACGCCTACTACTCGACAGTCGTGTTCAACCAGTACACGAGAGAAGCGGCCGTTGGCACAGCCGGTCTCAAGCACCCGCGAGCCTGGGGGGGCCATCGAGAGCATTTTGCCGTGGGAAGAGTTTTCCTCCAGGTTGGCGAGCGAGAGGATGCCGGTGTACCTGAAGGCTGATGGCCTGTACCAGGGGCTTAGTTTTGCTGATGCTTTAGGTGGCATAGAATGTTACCTGGGTGGACGGGAATTACGAATAAGGAAGTTCAATCAGGAGTTGGGCGGCGCCCAATTGTACGAATTAAGATTTTTTGTAGGAGGCGAGAGATGCGGCGGGGTAGGGCAGCCCATAGCTCAGGATCAACGATTAGTGTAGGGTCCGATAAGAGTGTGGCTGCCAATTGCAGGGGGCGACGGGCGTGAAGGGCCAGCAGAAGCTTTTTGTGCGTAATTACCCTACGGGCAACGGCCTGCCGGGTTGATAGGGGTATCCGTGCTTGCGCGAGCGCGTGCCGGACAAAAAAGGAGGCTTTATGAATGTCTGCCTCGCCGGGGGGAGGCCCGCCTGCTTGATGGTTGGCGTGGACGAGTGATTGGAGGAAACGGCCTGTCGCTATGCCGTGGGGAAGGTAGCGGGCGGCGGTCTGTAGATGCTTTTGAGCATTTACGAGACTGCCCGCGCCGTAGTAAAGAGAGGCTGCCCAGGTGTGCCGTTTGAAGTAGGCTCGCTTCTGCCAGCGTAAGGCAGACCTGGGGACGGAAGGTAGGGCGTAGAACTTATCGAGCGTTCGCATTACGCCACCTACCATCAGGTCAATATTGTGAGATGAGTTGGAGGCGTGCATCCTGTATTCGGCCAACGGCTCGCCCACGCAATAGAAGGTGTAGCCGCGCGCAGCCATGCGAAGCCACAAGTCCCAATCGTCCGTGCCGTTCAGCGCAGGATCAAACATCCCGACTTCGTCCAGTATATTCCTGGGGAAAAGAGTGGTGGCCGAGCAGATCGGCACGTCGATCAGCAGGCCCGGCAATGGCAGGTACTCGCGCTCCCGCAACTTAAGGAGTTGCTTTCGACTCCTCTGAGCGCTTGTACTCGGCTTTTGCCCATCCAAAATGTGATAGCTTGAATGGACCAGGCTCACATGGGGACGTGCCAGCCATGCGCGTACTTCGACCTCCAGTTTGTGCCGCAGCCAAACGTCGTCTTGATCGAGCAACGCAATTAGCTCACCTGTCGATGCAGCGACGCCGGTGTTACGTGCCGCAGCCACCCCGCCGTTCTCGCGCTCGATGTAAGTGATGCGTGGGATATAGCGGTGCGCGATTTCACGGGTCCTCAAGTCGGTGGAGCCGTCATTCACTACCACTATCTCTATGTTGGGGTAGGTTTGGCTGAGGGCGCTGTCGATAGCCTGGGCGAGCCATTCTCGGCTGTTGAAGGCAGGGATGATAACACTCACGAGCGGCGCGTTACTCCTGGTCATCTGGGAATTGCTGCCACCTGAGACTTTTCCGGGGGGTTAGTCATTTGGTACGCCATGTTGGGAGTATACACGAAAAATAAATGGCTGCAGTGAATATGGGCTGATGGCCGTGTGGCAAGAGTGTTATTGAACCGACTGCGCTTAGCTGTGGTAATGAAACAGTAGGTGGTGGGCGCGACGCGATACAGCCGATATGCGTAGTTGACATGCTAATATCTTTCTGCTAAACTGGGTAACAATATTTGCTGTCTGTTGGGTCGAGCAGGTTTGATATGTAAGACGCTATGTGGCAAGTAGGGTGGTCTCTTTACCGTAAAGGCTTATAGAGAGACCCCGATTGGTGAACAACCCTATCTTTCTCGAGGTATATACGCTAATATCAGCCGTCAGCCGTCAGCCTTCGGCTCGAATCCCTAACGATTGGCAGAAGGCTAAGGCAAGAATAGCTGACGGCTGATAGCTGATAGATTCTTTAGAAGGAGAAATACCCTGGACACCCAAACGACGACGCGCAAAGCAACGGCCAAGGGTGGCGACCTGGCTCGGCTGGAACAAGACTACCCGGAGAATATGAGAGAGCAGGACGAGCTTTTGCGGGTAGAGAACCTCAAGACGCACTTTTTCACGGATGACGGGGTAGTGAGAGCGGTTGATGGGGTTAGTTTGCGTATCAATCGCGGCAAGACGCTTGGCCTTGTGGGCGAGTCGGGCTGCGGCAAGAGCGTTACATCCCTGAGCATCATGCGCCTGATAGCGCCTCCCGGTCGTATAGTCGAAGGGGAGATAATCCTACGCGGGCTTGACGTTGCCAAACTCGAAGAAGATGAGATGCGACATATCAGGGGCAACCGCATCTCGATGATCTTCCAGCAGCCGACGTCGTGCCTGAACCCGGTGTTCCGCGTAGGCAACCAGATCGCCGAGTCGTTGATGATACACAGGGGGTACGATAAGCAGCGCGCCCGGCAGCGTGCCATCGAACTGCTGACGATGGTCGGTATTCCGTCTGCCAAGACGCGCGTCGATGCTTATCCGCACGAAATGTCGGGTGGAATGTGCCAACGCGTTATGATTGCTATGGGGTTGTCGTGCGAGCCGGAGCTATTGATCGCGGATGAGCCGACTACGGCGCTCGATGTGACTATCCAGGCGCAGATTCTGGAGCTGATGAAAGACCTGAAGAACAGGTTCAACGCGGGTATCCTCCTGATTACGCACGACCTGGGGGTGATCGCGGAGATGGCGGACGATGTGTCGGTCATGTACGCGGGCAAGATCGTGGAAGAAGCGCCGGTCAATGAGCTTTTTGAGGCCCCGAAGCACCCGTATACACAGGGTCTGCTCGCTTCCATCCCGGTGCTGGGTGAAATTAAAGAGCGGTTGGCGGTTATACCAGGGTCGGTGCCTTCGCTACGCAATCTGCCTCCTGGCTGCCGGTTCGCCGGACGCTGTCCATATGTAATGGACATCTGTAGGGTTGAAGAGCCTGCTCTCCTGCGGCTGAGCGAGACACGAACCGCCCGATGCTGGCTTTATGCCGACGACGCCAAAGGGGAGACTGGCAAGCCTCCCATGAGAGATACCGCCGGAGTAGGCGGACATGAGGGCGCGCGCTAACGGAGTTATGAGTTATGAATTATGAATTGGTTAGTTTTTCGTAATTCATAACTCATAACTCATAACTCATAATCCAAAAGAGGAGCATTCGTTTATGAGTGACCAGGAAGCTACACAATCACTCCATTCTCCAGCAGATAGTGGCTCGCCAACGCCGACCGAGGCTGGCGCGGACGGGTCGCATGAGCTAGTAACGGCGGCTGCGTTTATACCGACCTCGCCGTCGGTTAATGGGCGGGTCCGGGTCGATAAGTCCAAGAGCGATATATTGCTTGAGGTGGAGCACCTTGTGAAGTATTTCCCGGTGCGTGGCGGCCTTATGCAGCGCACGGTCGCTCAGGTAAAAGCGGTGGATGACGTGAGCTTTTTCATCCGCAGGGGTGAGACGCTCGGGCTGGTAGGCGAGTCGGGTTGCGGCAAGACGACCGTGGGCCGCACAGTGCTGAAGCTAATCCCGGCTACGAGCGGAAACGTGCGCTTCGAAGGTACAGACGTAATGAGCGCAAGCAACGAAAAGATGAAGAAGCTGCGTCGTGAGGTGCAGATTATATTCCAGGACCCCTTTTCTTCGCTCGACCCACGCGTGCCTATAGGCGCGAGTGTGGGCGAAGGCCTGGTAATACATGGGGTGTCGAAGGAGGAGCGCACAGAGCGCGTGCGTGAGGTGCTTGCCCGTGTGGGACTGCTCCCGGAACATGCCCGACGGTTCCCGCACGAGTTCTCCGGCGGGCAGAGGCAGCGCATAGGTATCGCTCGCGCGCTTGCTATGAGGCCTAAGCTAATCGTTTGCGATGAGCCTGTATCGGCGCTCGACGTTTCCATCCAGTCGCAGGTGCTCAACATTCTGAAGGATTTGCAGGAAGAATTTGGCTTGACCTATCTATTCATTGCGCACAATTTGAGCGTGGTGGAGCATATCTCCGATAGGGTCGGTGTGATGTACCTCGGCAAGATGGCCGAGCTTGCGGACCGCGACGCGCTGTTTGAGAACCCGCAGCACCCATATACGCACGCGCTGTTGTCGGCTATTCCCATACCCGACCCGAAGGTGCGCCGCGAGCGTATCATCCTGAAGGGTGATGTGCCCTCTCCTCTCAATCCACCGACAGGCTGCCGGTTCCACACGCGCTGCTGGCTCGCCCAGGACATTTGTAAGACACAGGTGCCTGAGTGGCGCAACATCGCGCCCGCCGGGCAACTGGAGCATTATGTGGCCTGCCATTTCGCGCCGTTTACCAAGATGCCGATGCCAGGCCAGGCCGGCTCGGTGATAGGCAAGGATGAGACGGTGGTTATCCATCACTAACAGGTTCTAGCGTAAAGCGAAGAAAGGCCGAACCTAAATCAGGTTCGGCCTTTTGAATCCACTAGAGCATAGAGTACGCGTGTACGAGCTTTTCGGCTTGCACCTTCCAGGTATATTGAGGGGCGACTCGTCGCATATTGGCTCGGAATGCCGCACCGCCGTCAGGGAGGGTGAGGACTTTGTTGATAGCCTGGGCGTAGGTGCGTTGGCTATCGAGCGTGGCAACTACGCCCAGGTCGTTGTC
>JBDSDS010000070.1:0-3293 GCA_039920445.1 Chloroflexia bacterium | reverse complement strand
TCGATCATGAACTATTCCTGCAACGCCTCAACCGACCCGACAACCTTGACAAGGAGATCGGCCCTGTCTTGCTCGACCAGACGGTAGCTGCCGGGCTGGGCAACTACCTCAAGAGCGACATCCTGTTCGAGTGTCGCATCAATCCCTGGACTCTCGTGGGCGATCTTTTACCCGCCGAACAAGAGTGCCTCGCAGAAACCACACCTCTGATCGGCCAGCGCGCCCTTCGCAGCCGAGGCCAGACCGTGACGGACGAAGTGCTGGCCTCTCTTGAGGCCCAAACGCCGGGCGGGGTGCGGTGGCGTGACAAGCACTGGGTCTTTCGCCAATCCAGTAAGCCATGCAAGATATGTGGCACACCTATCAGGCAGGCCCGGCAAGGCCCGGATAAAGGCCGCGTAACCTTCTTTTGCCCGCGATGCCAGGGCCTGGGAGATATTCGCCCTATGTTAGCAGGCTCCGGCTCACTAGGGTCTTGATTGCGTGTCGCAGCTTGGGAAGAATGTGTTAGAGACGATCTTGGCGGTTTGTCCGCGAGTGGCATTGGAGTTCGGTCTAAAGTATGCTCTGCCCCCAGGAAGGCATGGCTCGCCGGGACTACTGCATACGTAACCCGACATGACACCGAGATTTGCCAGCCTCTGTACCCATTCGTAGAAAGTGTTCCCCGGTCGGACATCCTCAAAAATCTGCTCGCCAGGTGGATTGTTTATGTTAGCTGCATTGGCAACTATTTTAGAGATTTGTCCTCTTGTAGCGTTGGCGTTCGGCCTGAAGTATGGCTTATTACCGACTCCGCATGGCTCTGCTGGCGCACCGCACGGATAGCCGCTGATATAGCTCCTGCTCGCAAGAGCGTCTATCCACACGAAGAAGGTGCTGTCGGGCGGGACATCCTCAAACCTCTGTTCGCCTGGAGGACCGTTGAAACCTGCCGCACTCGAAACTATCTTCGAAAGTTGCCCCCTGGTGACATCATTGTTGGGGCGGAAAGTGCCGTCGGAATAGCCTCCCAGTATACCCTGGCAGGCCAGGCAACGAATGAACGGGTAGAAGGTATTGTCCCGCTCCACGTCTGAGAACTGGATAGGACAAACAGTCGGTACAACTGACATAGTTGGGCTGCCGGTCGAGGTAGCGGTAGTTGTAGATATGGGTAGGGCAGTGGATGTAAGGATGGATGTAGATGTAGCGGAATGGCTTGGCGTCGTCGTGGCCGTGTGCGTGGGGAGCGGCGAAGGAGTTGAGCAGTCACCAAGCCCGGAAATGGTGATAGTGTAAGCAGGGCAGCCCGCGTTAGAAACTACCTCGTTCACTACCACTACAAACGTCGTACCCGCAGGCACGATAAACGAGTAGCTTCCCACAGGATTAGGGCTTGCTCCTATGTCTGCCAGGTAGTTGGCACAAGTGAGTGTAGGGTCGAAAGCGCCGAGGTATGCGGTGCTATGGATGAACTGAGCGCCGACGCAAGATTGGGAATTTATCTCTACCGTCACGCATCTGGCCGAGGCTGCGCCGTTAGTGTAGGTGTATGCATCGAAACGATTGCTGTTACCCGATACGCTACAACTCTGGGGAGCCTGGCACGTGCTTGCCGGTTCGTCACGAAACAGCCGTTGCGCCTGGGTTGGATCGCCTGCTTCAATTGCGCCTTGTACAACGATGGGAGGGCCAACGCAAGGCGTCGCTGTTGGGGTACCGGTACTCGTGGCGGTATGCGGTGTACCTGTTACTGTGGGTGTCTGGGTAGCCGCAGGTCCTGAGCGCCAGGCTGCAACTATAGGAGCCGTATTGTTCATTGAGAGTGCGTTGTGGGCTGAATTAGGGGCATTCTCGTCGACGCCGGTCGGGCAGCCGTTATAGAGCACGTTCGGGTTTGAGAAGTACTGGCGGCGCGCGCAACCGGGAGCAGGGCAGTTATACGCCATTATGGTGCGAAACGCGGGAGTACAAGTTGGGTTCTGGTAGCCATAGGAATAGGGGTAACTTCCCTGCTGCGGAGCGTTCGCCCGGTCGTGGTGGCTGCCCATATTGTGGCCCAACTCGTGAGCAAATGAGTAATTTCCTGTAGCGCACGACCAGAAAACCGCACTGAACGCGCTGCTTTCAAATGCTGGGGAAGGCGTTGTCATCAAGTATGCTACGCCGCATACCGAATTGTCATTGAACAGCAATGAAACCATGTCGGCGCCATATTGATTTCGTAGCGCATGGACCTCGTCCATATAGCCATCGTTCAGCGATCTGAGCCGTGCCAGGTCGGTGGCATAAGCGCCTGACTCGGTATAAACCACCTCGGTAGCGAAGACGAGCCTAATGCGCTGGTTGATGAGGCTATTGGTGTATGCCGTATTGGTTTCCGCCACCGCCAGGTTGATGTGGTTGATTATGGCAGCGGTGCCGCCTACTGCCACCCGCGCTGCGGGCGTCCAAACGATCATCACATCAATTTCTATCGGGTCTGTATAAGTCTTTAGCGTGGGTGTGGTGCTTTCCACAGGCAGATCGGTTGGCACGACCGGCTCTGTATAGGGTGGGGAAATGGCAATGTCGACGTCATAGACGGCATGTACGCCGTCTCCCGCGTAGCGCACCTGATAGGTCGCATCAGGGAGGGAGATGTTGCCTATCATGATGCCGCCCCCTACAGTCAGTGTCACCTGGCTGTGCGGCATCCCTTCAATTTTACCCTGCCATGTGATGCCACCATAATTAGGCTTTGCATCAGAACGTACTGCCTTCAGTACAACATCATCAAATAGATTGAGGAGCAGCCTTTCTGCGAGAGGGTCTGAGGGCGTGCTGAATGAGGAGAGATCCACCGTAACAAACCGGCTCCGCAGGATGGAGGCCGGGTAGCCAGGAGGGAGAATGCCTTGCCTGCCGCTTGCCTGGAACAAGCCCGCGCTTCCCTGCTCCAAAGTAGGCAGTCCTGCATCAGCACCATCGGCGCCCGTCAGGAGGCCCATCACTAATAAGAGAAGCGCGATAATCTGTGCTGAGCGTCCGCGGGGCTGGCACCTATTCAAATGCCTTTTCCTTTCTGGCGGCTGGCTTCAATCTGTGGTAGCAGATTATCTGAACGTAGAAGGCAATATCCCCAGTTGGTTGCGGTACTTGGTAACAGTACGGCGGGCGACGCGGATGCCCTGGTCGCGCAGGCGGTTTACTATTTCTTTGTCTGTAATGGGGTGCGCTTCCTTTGTGATGATCTCTTTGATTACATCTTTGGCAGAGAGCGAGGCAGAGAAGAAGTCGCTGAACGGTATGACCGTCTTGCTTGGGAGCAT
>JBDSDS010000069.1:0-6141 GCA_039920445.1 Chloroflexia bacterium | reverse complement strand
CGAATATCGGCACGCCGATATGAGTTGTGCCGCCCTTACCCGGACGTGTGCCCGCGACCACCTTTGTGCCGTAGTCAATCATCTGCTGCGCGTGGAACGTACCCTCGCGCCCCGTGATGCCCTGCACCACTATTCTGCTTTCTTTGTTGACGAGTATGCTCATGTAAGACCTCTCCTGGATATATATAGCGCCGGATTATAACATAACTGGTCGCCGTGGGCTAAGGGTAACGGATCGGCAGCTATCAGTGACATATATTTATAATTGATCTGGTCAAAATCTCTGATGCCTGACGTATACTATAGCCGTCAGACCAATTGGTAGCTACTGAAACGGCAGGAAGTATTCATAATTTCAGGGAGGCAGGAACACGATGGATGATCGTAACGGTAACGCTCGGAGCAAAATAGCAATGCTTCGAGGTCTAAGACAAGTGCGGCAATTTGGCTCGGAGCGGGTGTCGCAAGAGGTAATAGATGACATCCTGGAGGTTGCGCGCTGGACGGGCAGTGGGATGAACAAGCAGCCGTGGGAGTTCGTATTGATCCGCAACCGGGAAACGCTTCAGGAAATAGTGCAGGCTGAGAACAGTGGGTCATACCTGGCAGGCGCCGACTTTGCTATTCTGGTAGTGATGGCTGGCGACAACAAAGAAATAGAAAGCTTTGATGAGGCCCGGTTGACCGAGCGGATGATGCTTGCAGGTGCGGCGCATGGTGTGGGCGCGGGTATATGGTGGTTCAAAGATGGTGGCGCGGCGGCCCGGCGCATCCTGGGTATACCACAGGAGCGGCAAGTTCGCACTGCGGTAGCGTTCGGCTATCCCAGTGAAGGGGCCGCAAGTGGTAGGCCTAAAGTGGCAGATGCACGTAAGCCTCTAACCCAGCTTGTGCATGAGGAGAAATATTAGCTGCTGTGCTATTCCTGTACTCGATTATGCAAAGTGCCTGGATTATGAAGGCGTCGCAGAACGGTATCATTCACCCATAACGATATCCAGCCTACGACCTGAGAGCAATCTAAATGTGAGCAGAAGGGCAAAAGAGGCGACAATCAGGATCGCTGAGAGGACGATTGCCGCATCGAGGTCGCTTTCCAGGGCACTATAGATGGCGAGGGGCATAGTCTGCGTTCGACCCTGGAAGTTGCCCGCGAACAGGATTGTGGCCCCGAACTCGCCGAGGGCGCGCGTCCACGCCATCACCAGGCCTCCCGCTATGCTCGGCAGGGCGAGCGGCAAGATACTGCGGCGGAAGCGGTCCCACCGTCCGGCCCCCTCGGTCGCCGCCGACTCTTCAAGCTCTACAGGCACGCTCTGGAAGCCTGACCGCGCCGCTTTCACATAGAAGGGTGAGGCGACGAAGGTTTGAGCCAGCACAACGGCGGTGGTACTGAAAGCGATGTCGAGTCCCGCGCTTTCCACGGCAGGCCCAAGCAGGCCACGCCGTCCAAACGCCAGGAGTAAAGCCACACCCGCTACGGCCGGAGGTAATACAAGTGGTATCTCAACCAGCGTTTCCAGGAGACGTTTGCCCCGAAAGCGATGGCGACCTAGCAAATAAGCCACTGGCGTACCAAACACCAGCATGATTAACAGGCTCAGAAGAGATGTGAGAAAGCTCAGGCCGAGGGCATTTAGCACGATTGGCCTGGTCATGTAGTCGCCCAGGGTGGCTAAAGGCACACGTAAGAGTAGCGCCACAACCGGGAGCGTCAGGAACGCGGCAAATAATGCCACCATGACAGATAACCCCAGGTTGCCCGCTATCTCGCCCCACTGCCGCTTTGCATGGGCATCGGCCTGGGGCTTGACGGCGGCTGTGGCTGTTGTTATACCTTGTTCGTTTGCCAATTATTTACCCTGATCAGCAGGTCCGAATCCGTAACTTTCCAGGATATTTTGTCCTTCTTCTGAGAGTACATATTCGATAAAGCGCTCTGCAGACGCCTTGTTTGTAGCATCTTTTGTGGGTGCGATATAGTACCGCGCAATAACATTATATTGCTCTGGTATGTCGATGATGTCTACCTTCCCGTTCGTGGGAGTTGCGCCGCCTGGAGACCTGGCGTCCGTCATATAGACAATGCCCCCATCTACTTCGCCAAGCTGCACCTTGGCCAGCACCTGCCGGACGTTGTTTTCGTAGGTGACAACATTTGCCAGGATGCGTTGCTTGAAGTCAGCGCCATATGCGGGGTCGGCGGAAAGCTTATCGAGCGCCTGCAAGCTGTAATTGCCAACGGGCACCAGCGCTTCTGCCAGCGACAGCTTTACACCAGGTGAGGCCAGGTTCTTGATGGCCGAGGCTACTTTGTTTGGCCCGGAAGGCACGACAAACACCAGTCTGTTCGTTGCCAATACTCTTTGCGTGCCTGTCACTATTTCTCCAGCCGTTATGGCAGCTTCCATGTTCCTGGCATCTGCCGAAGCAAACACGTCAGCCCTTGCCCCCTGCGATAACTGAGTAACCAGCGCCTGCGAACCTGCGAAGTTGTATTCAGGCTTGTCTAATCCCCCGGCTCTGAGGCCAACCTCCATCCCCTCGAATGTGTCTTTGAGAGAAGAGGCTGCAAAGACTACCACTTTGCCGTCAGATGTTGGATTGGTTGGAACGGTTGTATTTGCGGGATCGCAGGCTGTTAGTAGCGCCAGTAGCATAACTATGGATAGGTGTTTTATTGTATGGGCAACAACCTCGGCCTTGTTTCGCCTCCCATAGTCGCGCAATATAGCTTTGGTTGACAACTTGCTCCTCCTTGTTTTGCCCTCTTATATGTTTTATCATGAATGCAAAAAGAATCGCATAAATATTATACGGCAAGCTCATGAGACAAGGACCTTTTACCTATATCGAATTTCTTGACAACGACATATAAATGCTTTACTATATAAACAGTCCTTTATGTATTGTGGGTTCGCGGAATAGAAAAGTATCGGAGTGTAGATTGGATCGTGGAGTAGGTTCGCTTGGCGGCGTGAAGTCGGAGCGAAAGCAGAGCACGCGGCTGGACGAATACGTTCCGCCTATATTGTCGGCGGAGCAGGCTGAGGCTACACTCGCGCTCAAACCCTTTTTGAAGGCAGTGGCCGATGTGAATAGGCTCGCCATCTTGCAGGAGCTTGCCCGGCAGGACGGCCTCAGCGTGCTCGACCTGTCGGACCGCCTGGTATTGAGCCAACCCCTCACCTCATGGCACCTCCACATCCTCAAGCGCGCACGCCTGGTAAGCCCTACCCATGTAGGCCGCCAGCGTATCTACCGCCTCAACCGCGATAGGCTGCAAGAGTACAGGGAACTGTTTAACTGGCTGATAGATTTGTAGGTACTACTGGTCGATGGTCATTAGTCGATGGTCATTAGTCGATGGTCAGTTGCGGCCAACCTTACTGACTAGGGACCACCGACCACCGCCCACTAAGGAGAAGAAACAAACAATGGCTAAGAAAAAGATACGTGTAGCAATTATCGGTGTGGGTAACTGTGCTTCTTCGCTCGTGCAGGGCGTAGAGTATTACAAAGATGCCGCCGACGACCAGTTTATCCCCGGCTTGATGCACAACCGCCTCGGTGGGTACCACATCAACGACATCGAGTTCACTGCTGCTTTCGATATCGACAAGAATAAGGTCGGCAAAGACTTATCCGAGTCGATCTTTGTCGAGCCGAACAACACAATCAAGTTCAGCAAAGTGCCGAACCTGGGCGTGCCCGTCCACCGTGGCATGACGCACGACGGCCTCGGCCAGTACCTTTCGACTATCATCCAGAAGGCTCCCGGCTCGACCGCCGATATCGTGAAGATACTGAAAGATACCGGCACTGAGATGGTGATCAACTACCTGCCGGTCGGCTCGGAGATGGCGACCAAGTGGTACGTCGAGCAGGCGCTTGAAGCAGGAGTCGGCTTCATCAACTGCATCCCGGTCTTCATCGCCCGCGAGGCGTACTGGCGCAAGCGGTTCGAGGACCACAATCTGCCCATCATCGGCGACGACATCAAGAGCCAGGTCGGCGCGACCATAACCCACCGCGTGCTCACTCGCCTTTTCCGCGAGCGTGGCGTCAAGATTGACCGCACATACCAGTTGAACTTCGGCGGCAACATGGACTTCTACAACATGCTGGAGCGCTCACGCCTTGAGTCGAAGAAGATCAGCAAGACCAACGCCGTGACCTCGCAGCTTGATTACGACCTGGGCGAGAAGAATGTTCACGTCGGCCCCAGTGACTACGTGCCGTGGCTCGAAGACCGCAAGTGGTGCCACATCCGCATCGAGGGCACGACCTTCGGCGATGTGCCCCTCAATATGGAATTGAAACTAGAAGTATGGGACTCGCCCAACTCGGCGGGAGTGGTGATAGATGCGATCCGCTGCATAAAGCTGGCGCTTGATAACGGCGTGAGCGGCGCGCTTGACGCACCGTCCAGCTACTTCATGAAAAGCCCGCCTACCCAGGTGTCTGACGATGACGCTCACGACTCGGTAGAGGACTTTATCGTGCGCTATGCAGGCAAGAGTGCCCGCCCCGAGGGTGGCGCAGAGGCCCTCATGGCCCAGCAAGCCGACAAAGTAATCCAGTCCGAAGTCCCCTCCTCTGACGGCACGCCTGCCATGAATGGTGTGCCCGCCGTGCCGGAGTCGGACCTTATCGCGTCGAAGAACGGACGTAAGTAAATTATGAGTTATGAATTATGAATTATGAATTATGAATTATGGATGAGTTACAACAATTCGTAATTCATAATTCAAAACTCATAATTCCCTGAAGGGGGAGAGCTATGGGTATAAAGGCAGCAGCCTGGAAGCATTTCGGGACCGGGCTGAAATATTGGTCGTTCAGGATTACAAGCTACGTGTCCGGTAAGTTGCCGTTGCGGTTTGCTTACTGGGTGGGGACTATCGCGGGCGACGTGGTCTACCTCACCTGGAGGCGGCACTCAGCCAACGCAGTGAGTAACATGCGCCGGGTGATGGGCGAACACGCCGATTGGCAGGTCGTCAAAGAGACGGCGCGCGATTCGTTCCGCAACTACGCCAAGACGTTTGTCGATTTCCTGCGCTTCCCTCACATCGACCAGGAAGATATCACGAAGACTGTAGACACAAAGTATGGCTGGGAAAACCTCGAAAAAGCCCGGAGCAAGGGCAAAGGCGTTATAGCCATCACAGGGCATATAGGCAACTGGGACCTTGCGGCTGCGGTCATGGGGACCTGGGGTTTGCCCCTGAATGCCCTGGCCGACACCTTTGAGCCGAAGAAGATGGACGACCTGATAAACGGCACCCGCGAGAAGTACGGCCTCAAAATTATCAGGCTGGAGACAGGCTCGCTCAAGAATATCTTCAGCGCCCTCAAGCGCAACGAGATTGTGATGCTCTTGTTCGACCGCCCCCAACCCGAGCAAGTAGTGCCGGTGCAGTTCTTCGGCGAGACGGCCTGGCTTCCGGAAGGTCCTGCTGCCATCGCGCTCAAGACGAAGGCCGCCATCATCGTAGGCTATTGCGCCAGGAGCAGAGGTGATAAGCGCTTCCACGGCGAGTTCGAGGCTCCGCTAGAGTACGAGCACCTATTGACGGGGGACAAAGAGCGTGATATCCAGATCATCACCCAGGAGATAGTGAGCCGCATGGAGGATATAATCCGGCGCTATCCTGACCAGTGGTTCATGTTCCGTCAGATGTTGCCCCGCACCAAGCGCAACGATGCCGAGATAAAGCGCCGCCGCTTCTGGGGTGCTGGGGACTCGGTGGAGGTACCTGGATAGGTCAGGTTGTTTCGAACCGCCAAGTTATTGTTCACCGCAGAGACGCAGAGAGCACAGAGGATGTGGGGATTAGCTTTAGGGCTGTCCTGGCATCCTCTTTGTTTATAGGGTCTCGCAACTGGAAGGGCCCTTGTACTGGTTTGGTGGGTAGGGCTGTTGGTTAGCGATCAGTCGTCTTAGGGCTAAGATGCATTATTTGATCCATCCTTGCTGCTTTGCATATGTCCAACTATAAGAGAAGCAGTGAAACAAAGCTTGAAAAACGTGTGCCCCTAAATATCCATAGAGTAGGTCGTGAGAGAGGCTATTAGTGAAAGGATGGCGATGTGTGGTTAGATTACGAGCCCAATAGGATATAAGGAAGATCCGCA
>JBDSDS010000068.1:0-8202 GCA_039920445.1 Chloroflexia bacterium | reverse complement strand
TGTTGCCCACTCATTGACGAGAAGGCCATCTATCCATTGGGGCGTGGCTGAAACGACAGGGGCCTGCCTGTAAGCGGTAGATGTGTCGGATGGGTACATCAGATGGTGAGTCTCAAGTCGCAGGCGGGTCGAGTCCTATTCCCACTCGATGGTGGCAGGCGGCTTAGATGTTATATCGTACACAACTCGGTTCACGTGGGGGACTTCATTCACGATTCGGTTAGAGATGCGGCCAAGCACATCATAGGGAATCTTCGCCCAGTCTGCGGTCATACCATCTACCGAAGTGACCGCCCTAACAGCTACCACATCAGCATAGGTACGGTTGTCGCCCATGACTCCCACGCTCTGGACAGGCAAAAGCACGGCAAGGGCCTGCCATATCTCTCGGTTCAGGCCAGCTTCCCTCAACTCAAGGCGCATGATAGCATCGGCTGCGCGCAAGGTATCCAGGCGTTCACGCGAGACTGCGCCGAGCACCCGTACCGCTAGGCCGGGGCCGGGGAACGGGTGCCGCCATACTATCTCCTCGGGCAGGCCAAGCTCCAGGCCGACGCGTCTGACTTCATCTTTGAACAGGTAACGAAGAGGCTCGACCAGTTTGAAACTCAGGTCGGCGGGCAGTCCTCCTACGTTGTGGTGGGTCTTGATGCGCGCCGCCGATGGCCTTTCGGGAGTGGCGCTTTCGATCACGTCGGGGTAGACGGTTCCCTGCGCGAGGAACTCGAAGTGGCCCAACTTGGCGGCTTCCTCTTCGAACACTCGAATGAAGGTCGCGCCTATTCGCTTCCGCTTCTCTTCGGGATCGGCCACCCCTTCGAGAGCCGATAAGAAGCGGTCTGCCGAATCGACCGTTACGAGGTTCATGTGGAGGTTGCGACCGAAGGTCTCTTCTACTTCTACGACTTCATCCTGTCTCAGTAGGCCGTTGTCTACGAAGAGGCATGTAAGGCGGTCGCCGATTGCCCTGTGTACCAGCGCGGCGGCAACCGACGAGTCGACCCCCCCGCTCAGACCACACAGCACACTGCCAGCGCCGACCGCAGCCCGTATTTGCTCAACTGCGTCCTCAACAAAGGAAGAAGCTGTCCATGTGGCCTTTAGTCCAGCCACCTTGAAGAGGAAATTAGCCAATATCTCAGACCCACGTGGAGTGTGGACCACTTCCGGGTGAAACTGGATGCCGAGCGTTGTGCCCCGTCCCATAGCGGCACTGGGCGCATTAGCAGAAGCAGCCAGCACCCCGAATCCGTCTGGAAGAGTAGCAACTCTATCGCCATGGCTCATCCAGACCGGCAGATCGTCGTCAAGACCGTCGAACAAAGGTGAGTCGCCGGAACGCCTGATATTCGCGGGACCGAACTCACGGTGGGCAGCAGGCTCGACATTCCCGCCATACGCCTGTGTGAGCAATTGCATCCCATAGCAAATCCCCAACACGGGCTTTTCACTTTCGAGAACGTAGGCAGGGAGAGCAGGCGCACCCTCGTCGTAAACGCTGGAGGGACCGCCGGAGAGGATGTATGCCTGCGGGCGAACTCTTTCTATCTCGGCAGTTGGCGCATCGAAGGGCAACAACTCGCAGTAGACCCCAAGCTCACGCACGCGACGGGCTATCAACTGGCTGTACTGCGAGCCGAAGTCGAGAATAGCGACTGTATCGTGGCGCAACGCGGGACGTGGCGCGGCGATGAGGGGCGCAGTGGCGGTTAGTGCGCCTGATCGCTCTGCAATATGCTCTTCTGCTTCCAGAAGCAGTTCGTCAACTTGCTGGCCCTCGTTTTCATTCAGATCGAGCAATGCGTCTTACTCCTCCACTTTTCAGGCGTCTTATTCAACGACTGCGGCAACCTGTTCCGAACCGCTCTCTACAAACTCTAGCTTATCTTCGGTTAGAGGCTCCGCCGGGGACCGCAAGAAGCTTAGAATTAGCCTGCCGCACTCTCGTGGTTTTTCATAGAACGGCATGTGGCCCGCGCCCCTGATAATGGCAAGCCGAGCGCCCGGAATATGCTTCGCCATGAACGCTCCATGCTCAAGAGGCACGACTCGGTCACGCGAACCCCATACTATCAAGGTAGGGATATTTAGCTGCTTCAACTCGCGGCGTATGCTGCTTGATCGTATGATGTTCAAGCCTTCGCGGCCAGCCCGCGCCCTCATGCCGATCTTCACGAAAGTTGGATACATACGCACCTGCCGCAGGCTCGAATCGGTGAGCATCTTGATCGGGGCCAACCATTGGGTCTTCACAAGCTCAGGCAATCCCGCGCTATCCACCAGCACGAGCTTACGGAAGCGGCGCGGGTATCGAGCTACCGCCGCGATAGCAAGCTGCCCTCCCATGGAATGCCCAAGCAGGTCGACCTGCTCAAAGCCGAGCGCGTCTATGAAGCTGTTCAGGAAATCCGTGTATGCATCCAGACTGTGGACAGGCAACTTCCCTGAGAGACCGTTACCAGGTAGGTCCAGTGCGACCACGTGTCGTTCAACGGCCATCGAAGGAATTGTGTGCGGCATAAAGTAATCACAACTGCCGTTATATCCGTGGACTAGGATAACCGGGACGCCGCTATGTTCTACTCCGGCTTCCAGATAGCGCGTTCGCACGCCCTGGACGTCAATGAACTTGTCAGCCCGAACCTTACGGAGAGCCAGGGGCCTTGACTGTCCCCATGTAGATATATTCTTCATCGAAATGCCATTCGCTTTCAGGAATTGTTTCAAGCTGAACTTCTATGCGTGGATTGAGGGGGTCGATCCTCTTGACCAGATGTATATCGACCACGCGATTATCATTGATCCCCAGGGCCTCACACAAAGCATCTTGCGTTATTTTCAGGCCCCCGTCGAGGTCGCGCTTCATAGGCGTCGCAAAATAGAAGTCGATAAAAAGTGAGAGGTAACCGGACCGGAGCGCATCGCGCACTTGCGGAGACAGGTTGCCGGAAAAGCTCATCTCAGACATAACACGTGAGACTTCAGCCTTGAAACGCCGGGCCTCCGCGCTCAAGATGCGGCGACCGTTCACCGTTGCATACTGGTTGTTGATGCTTGGCGGTAACGGCAAACTTACCTTCAGCCCCCCGCCTACGCCGCTCTTCATGGGCGAATTATAACACAAGAGGCTAGGACTGTTGAAGAAACAGGAAGCCTGACCAACCTCAGCCCGGTGAGCATCGAATCGTGTATAATGTGCCAGATATACGACTGGAGGAGTAAAGCATGGCGGATAACTTGAAGAAATTGTTACTATATATTGTTCAGCACCCCGTATTGCAAAACGAGAGGCGAGAGGCCGAACTGGATGCTACGGCTGTACAGGACGTGGCAGGCGAAGTGCGTGCCATAGCGCAGGACCAACTGGAAGACGCAAACAAGCGCGCACCATCCTTTGCCAAAGGATTGAGACTCGCGGTTGACGGCCCCGTCGTTGTGGACGACACCGATCCCGAAGGGAACGCAATTGCCGATGCTTTTGCCCGCTACCTTGTTGCGCCCGACCTGGCTACCTCTCAGGGCGTGCCCCTTTCCGAAGATCACTTTCGCTATACCTTCGAGGTAGATTGGCCCAGGCTAAAGGATGTCGCCCAGCGCGCAGGCATCGACCTTGATGCGGCGCTTCGAGAAGGACAGTAGAACCTCATGGCAGACGGTCGGCCCTCACAACGCGACGCGATGAACGCGCAGCTTGAGATGCAGACCGTCCCCACACCTGCTGATGGCGCGCCTCCCAAGCATCCACTATCGCAGTTAGAGGAGGCAATCGGGTATCAGTTCTCCAACGAGGACCTGTTGCGGGCGGCGCTGGTACACAAGTCGTTTCTACATGATGTACAGGGGTTCGTGCTCGGCTCCAACGAAAGGCTGGAGTTCCTGGGTGACGCGGTTCTCAATCTTGTAGTGTCGGCCAATCTCTTCCTCGCACACCCTGACCTGCCGGAGGGACAACTTAGCTCTCTTCGCGGCGCGCTTGTACGCCTGAGCACGCTGGCCGAGATCGCAGCCCCTATAGAATTGGGCCAGTATATGTACATGAGCCGGGGAGAAGAAGTCGCGGGCGGGCGGGAACGCATGAGCAACACAGGGAGAGCCGTGGAAGCTCTGCTGGGTGCGGTCTACCTGGACGGTGGCTTGGGCGCGGCGGCGAGCGCGTGGAAGCAGCTTGGCGGAGAGCGCGGCCTGGAGCAACTCGAGCTTGTCCTGAGTGAGGACTATAAAAGCAAGCTTCAACAATTCGTCCAGGCTGAGTTGCGGCTCACACCCTCTTACCGCATCGTAGGCACTACCGGCCCTGAGCATGAGAAGATTTTCCAGGTGGAAGTCTACGCTGGGAGCCGCGTCCTGGCGAGTGGCCAGGGTCGCAACAAGCAGTCAGCCGAGCAAGTTGCTGCCAAAGAAGCCCTGATCGTCCTGGAGGCGGTCTGACTCTGTAACATGGAATGTCCATATCATGCCCATGTCCCCTGCAAACCTTACATAATACGCTTGAGGTAGAAACCGGATGGCTCAATACGAGGACCTGACGATCTTTTGCGGAAACGCCAATCCCGCCCTTGCGGAGGAGATAGCCGCGCACCTGCAAGTGGGGCTGGGCAACCTGCAAGTCCAGCAATTCTCCAACGAGAACATCTTCGTCAAAATAAACGAAAGCGTGCGCGAGAACGATGTCTTTATCGTTCAGCCTTTTTCCTCGCCCGTAAACGACTCCATCATGGAGCTATTGCTTATTATCGACGCGGCCAAGCGAGCGTCGGCGGGTAGAATCACAGCAGTTGTGCCGTATTATGCTTACGGTCGGACCGACAAGAAAGACCAACCTCGCGTGCCAATCACAGCGCGACTTATAGCCGACCTGATAACGGTAGCAGGCGCGAACCGCTTGCTCACCATAGACCTTCACGCGGGTCAGATACAGGGTTTCTTCAACATCCCGGTCGACGAACTAACCGCGATGTACCTTCTTGCAGACTACTTCAGAGCGAAGCGGATAAATGACCGAGTGGTGGTTTCGACCGACATCGGCAACGCAAAGAGGGCGCGAAACTTCGCGGAGTTGATTGATGCTCCGCTCGCTATTGTCGAGAAGAGGCGAATGGGAAATGCCGATCGCACTGAAGTTCTCAACCTGATTGGAGACGTAGAGGGAAAGACCGCGATACTTGTAGACGACGAAATCGACACCGGAGGCTCGATTACTCAGGCGGTGGAAATAACACTGGCGCGCGGCGCCAAAGAAGTCTATGCCTCCTGTGTCCATGCTGTGCTCTCAGGTCCGGCAGTGGAGCGCCTGCGGGACAGTCCGATCCTGGAGCTTGTTACCACCGATACAGTGCCGATCCCCTACGAAAAACGCCTCGACAACCTCACTGTGCTGAGTGTTGCGCCAATGCTCGCGGACACGATTGCCCGCATCCACACAGGCGGCTCCGTAGGCGCGCTTTTTGAAGCGAACAAGCAGGGCGTATTGGATAACACCTGAACGCACTACGGAGCATGATCGACAAGTATCATGCCCCGTGACTTTGCTGTATGGATGACCGGCCTAACTGGCTTTTGCCCTCGTAGTCTCGTCCTCTCCTTCTGATGGTCTGCGCCACCGCAGGTTTGGCTCTCTGGCAGCAGTCACTTCGTCTAGCCTGCTCAATTCTGTGGTGTGTGGAGCCGAGCGGACCATGTCCGGGTCCTCTTTCGCTTCACGAGCTATTTCTTTCATAGCGTGAATGAAGGCGTCGAGCGTTTCCTTCGACTCGGTTTCGGTCGGCTCGATCATCAAGGCTTCTTCAACAATCAATGGGAAATAGACAGTAGGCGGGTGCATGCCGTAGTCGATCAGCCGCTTGGCTATATCGAGCGTGCGCACTCCGGTCGCCTGCTTGATGTTCTTGCCCGACAGGACGACTTCGTGCATACATATACGGTCATAAGGCAGATGATAAGTGCCTGAGAGGTTAGCGCGGATGTAATTGGCGTTGATAATCGCGTCTTCACTCACACGCTGTAGGCCGGGCAGTCCCAGGTGTCGAATGTATGTATACGCCCGCACGTGCATCCCGAAGTTGCCCCAGAAATTCTTGACTCTCCCGATGCTCTTATCTGAGTAGATGAAGGAAAACTTCTCGCCTTTCTTCTCGACCGTTGGACTGGGGAGGAACGGAGCAAGGATCGCCTTGCAAGCCACCGGACCGCTCCCAGGCCCCCCTCCACCATGAGGCGTGGTGAAGGTCTTGTGCAGGTTGATGTGCATGACATCGAAGCCGAGGTCGCCGGGGCGGATGTGGCCGACAAGCGCGTTCAGGTTAGCGCCATCACCGTACATCAAGCCGCCCGCGTCATGCACCATCTTGCTGATTTTGAGGATGTCTGGCTCGAAAAGACCCAGGGTACTCGGCACGGTGAGCATCATGCCCGCGATTCGCTCGCTCAATGCGCCTTCCAACGCATCCAGGTCAACGCCACCCTCTTTGCTCGACTTCAGACTGATCATCTTGAAGCCTGCGGCGGCAGCAGTAGCGGGGTTCGTACCATGAGCCGAGTCGGGCACGAGGATAATGTCTCGGTCTGCATCGCCACGCGAGCGGTGGTAGGCTCTTATCATCAGGATGCCTGTGAACTCGCCGTGCGCGCCCGCTGCCGGTTGGAGGCTAACGGCGTCCATGCCCGATATTTCGGCGAGCATATCCTGTAACCCATGCTGAACCAATAGCGCGCCCTGCACGCAATCTTCGGGCAGGTAAGGGTGGATATGCGCCCAACCGGGCATGATCGCCACGTCTTCGTGCAGCTTGGGGTTGTACTTCATCGTACAGGAGCCAAGCGGGTAAAAGCCTGTATCGATGGAGTAGTTTTTCTGGCTAAGGCGTACAAAGTGGCGCATGACATCGATCTCTGAGACTTCAGGCATGTCCAAATCGTCACGCAAGTATTTTGCGTCGAGCGCCGGGGCCTCGTCCATGTCCACTTCGGGGAGCGAGAAGCCGATCCGACCTGGGCTGCTCAATTCATGTATAAGCGGTTCTATGCTCATCTGTTCCTCTTTTCTGTGGGACGGTTTTTATCGCCAAAGCTCTACGAGCCAATCTCTTTCAGAGCTGATACCAGGCGGTCAAGTTGCTCTTTGGTATTAAGTTCTGTTACACACAGGAGCCACACATTCTCGGCGTTGTCTACTTCCGGTGTTTTACTTATGTCAAGCCCGCCAACGATCTTGTGCCCCATTAGCCTGCGGTTAAGTTCAGCGGGAGGCAAAGGTGTCTTGACGGCAAATTCCTTGAAGAAAGGTTCACGGCTAATTATCTCGTACCCCGGCAGCTTGGCGATGCGCTTGGCAAGGTAGTGGCTGCGCTGGTAGCATATCTCGGCTATCCGCTTCAGCCCTTGCGGCCCCATGAGGCTCATGTAAGCGGTTGCCGCTACCGCCATCAAGCCCTCATTCGTGCAGATGTTGGATGTGGCCTTCTCCCGGCGTATATGTTGCTCCCTCGTTTGCAGCGTCAGAACGAAGCCGCGCTTGCCCTCCGTGTCTTTGGTCATGCCTGCCAGGCGACCTGGCATATTACGGACGTATTTATCCTTTGTCGCAAGCAGCCCCAGATACGGCCCGCCAAACGACATCGGAACGCCCAGGCTTTGCCCTTCGCCTATAGCAATGTCCGCATCCAGTTCACCGGGGCTTTTAAGCATTCCGAGCGAAATTGGGTCAAAGACAACGATCAACATCCCACCGGCTTCATGTATTGTCTCAGCAAGCCCTGTGAGGTCGCGTATCTCGCCCAGGTAATTGGGCTGCTGCACGATAACGCATGCTACATCTTCTCCCAGGTCTGATGCCTTCTGGATGTTGGCGTCACTCTCGATTACCTCGATGCCATGGTTAGACGCATAAGTTCGCAGCACGGCCTTATGCTCAGGGTGTGCTTTTGGGGAAACTACAACAGATTTACGCCGGGTAATTGTCGAGGCCATGACCGCTGCCTCACCCAGAGCTGATGCCGCATCGTACATCGAGGCGTTCGCCACGTCCATCCCTGTAAGCTGGCAGACGAGCGTTTGAAACTCGTATATCTGTTGAAGCGTTCCCTGGCTCAACTCAGGTTGGTACGGTGTGTAAGCTGTAAGAAACTCGGAGCGCGACATGATCCTGTAGACGACGCTGGGCGAGAAGTGGTTATAGGCCCCCGCGCCCAGGAAGGTGGCATAGTG
>JBDSDS010000067.1:0-7170 GCA_039920445.1 Chloroflexia bacterium | reverse complement strand
TCCGCAAGGGACAAGTAAAGGGCACAACCAAGGGTAATATTCTCAGTCAGATCAAGTTCGTATCCACAGCGTTTGGACTGGCCGTGTAGAGCCGGTACTCGCTTGGCATCAATACGTCTTCATTCTTGCTCGTCAAAGTTGTTGCAACACTACCGCCTAATTCGTAATTCGTAATTCCGTCGAGCTTGTTGCGCTTCTCCCCGGTTGCTGCTATAATATCAGCGCGATTCGCCTATTCTATACATCCGGCCTTATTACATCCGGCCTTATTGCTACTTAACCTGTCCCAGACGCGAACAGCACCTCACCAATAACCCACCAATAAATCTCTCTACCTTCAGGGCACGAGCGCAACCCTGGCGCACAGCGAATTGCGAATTGCGAATTGTTTGCCGTCTCTCTAATTTGTAATTCGTCATTTGTAATTCGTAATACCCGAGGAGAAGCCCCATGCCGAAACCTGTTATATTAGCCCTCGATGACGAACCCGCTGTGCTGAGCGCGGTTGAGCGTGACCTGCGCCGCAGATACGGTAAGGACTACCAGCTTATGCGCGCAGCCTCTGGGGAGGAGGCATTGCGCACGGTTGACCAGTTGAAACTGCGCGACACCCCGCTGGCCCTCTTCCTAGTGGACCAGCGTATGCCTAATATGAGTGGCGTGGAGTTCCTGGAGCGCGCCCTCAAGGTCTATCCTGATGCCAAGCGCACCCTCCTCACAGCCTACGCCGACACAGAGGCCGCTATCAAGGCTATTAACGAGGTGAAGCTCGACTACTACCTGATTAAGCCCTGGGACCCGCCGGACCAGAACCTTTATCCAGTGCTGGACGATCTGCTGGATGACTGGCAGGCGCAGTTCCGCCCCTCGTTTGAAGGGCCGAAGGTCATAGGCACGAGATGGTCCCCCCTCTCGCACCAGATAAAGGACTTTCTGGCCCGCAACCAGGTGCCCTACCACTGGGTGGATATGGAGATTGATGCCGACGCCGATACTCTTCTCGCCAGGCTGGGCGCAGACCCCGCTCAACTCCCCATCGTGCTGTTCCCGGACGGCACTTTTCTTGTGAAACCCGATAACTCGCAGGTGGCTGAGAAAATAGGGCGCAAGCTGCACGCGAGCCTACCCTTCTATGACCTAATCATTGTCGGTGCCGGTCCTGCCGGCCTCGCGGCGGCGGTATATGGGGCATCCGAGGGGCTAAAGACGCTCCTTGTTGAGCGGGAAGCGCCGGGCGGGCAGGCAGGCACAAGCTCACGCATAGAGAACTACCTCGGCTTCCCTTCGGGCTTGAGTGGGGGGGACCTTGCAAGGCGCGCAGTGGCCCAGGTCAGCCGCTTTGGCGCGGAGATACTCACCCCGCAGGAGGTGGCGTCGATGCGCGTTGAAGACCCTTACCGCATCCTCAAGCTGGTTGATGGCTCGGAGCTTAGCTGTCACGCGCTGATGATCGCCACGGGGGTGAGCTATCGCAAGCTCGACGTGCCGGGCGTGGAGGCCCTCACCGGCGCAGGTGTGTACTACGGCGCTGCCCAGTCCGAAGCCATGTCCTACAAGGGTGAGGACGTATACATAATAGGCGGGGCAAATTCGGCGGGTCAGGCTGCCATGTACTTCTCCAAGTGGGCGCGGAGTGTGACCATGCTGGTGCGTGGCGATTCTCTCTCCAAGGGTATGTCGCAGTACCTTGTAGACCAGATAAGCGCAACCGAAAATATCAAAGTCTTGCTCAACTCGTCAGTGGCCTCGGTACAGGGTGACGACAGGCTGCGGTCTCTAACAATAGCCAACTCGGCTACCGGCGCTAAAGAGGCAGTGCCCGCAGGCGCGCTCTTTATCTTTATAGGCGCCCAGCCTCGCACCGACTGGGTAGCCGATGTGCTGCGGCGCGACGACATGGGCTTTCTCCTCGCGGGTCCCGACCTGCTTGAAGACGGCAAGCCACCGAAGAGTTGGACACTCAAGCGCGCTCCCTACTGGCTGGAGGCCAGCGTACCGGGCGTCTTCGTGGCGGGCGACGTGCGCCATCATTCGGTCAAACGCATGGCTTCCGCCGTTGGCGAAGGCTCAATGGCCGTGCAATTCATCCACCAATATCTCTCTACCCTGTAACAGGCAAGCAGCCATTGGCCGCTAGCAAAACAAAAGCTGTCTTCCCGTCAGGGGCCTCGCATGGCATCTTTCACTCTCTATGAACCATGGCAAGAAGTATGGAGACCGTAGAAACAACTCCCGTAACCGAGGCTCAGTGCTCACACCTGGACACTATTCACCCTATCGAGCCGCGCACGACCGGCTGCGAAGAGTGCATGGCCGCAGGCAACGTATGGGTCCATCTGCGTATGTGCATGACGTGCGGTCACGTTGGCTGCTGCGACGACTCTGAGCATAAGCACGCCACCGGCCACTTCCTAGAGACAGACCACCCCCTGATCCACTCCTTCGAGCCTGGCGAAGATTGGCTCTGGTGCTATAAGGACCAGATCCTCCTCTACTCACCCGTAGACGACCCTACAAACGTGCGCCTTGCCTCTGTAAGCAGTTTCCTCAAGCGTCTCTCGCTCTTCGCCCATCTCACAAAGCCCGACCTAGACCAGTTGGCATTGATGGCGCGCCCCGCCACCATCCAGGAAGGCGACCTCCTCATCGAAGAGGGCACGCAAGGCGACGCTTTCTACGTCGTGCTCGATGGCGAGTTCCAGGTCACCAGGCGTTCGGGCAAGCAGGAGATAATACTGGGCACCCGCGGGCCTGGGCAGCTCCTCGGAGAGATGTCGCTACTGGAGCAGGCGCCTCGTATTGCCTCCGTCCGTGCCCTCCGCAACAGCCGAGTGCTGGTCATTAGCGAAGAGGCGTTCCATACTTTGCTGACTCGCAACCCCCAGGTGGTGTTCGCGATTCTGCGCACCTTCATAGCGCGCCTGCGCAGTACCGAGGCCCTGCTGGTGCAGAACGATAAGATGGCCTCGCTCGGCACGCTGGCAGCGGGGCTGGCCCACGAGCTGAACAACCCTGCCGCAGCTGCCCAGCGCAGCGCCGATCAACTGCGCGACGTGCTTGGCGACTGGCAGCGCGCCTCGGGACGCATGGTTGCCGCCACTATTAACCCCGAGCAAAGCGATTACCTGGCATCCCTTGCCGAAACGATGGAGAAGCGTGCCGCCGTGCCCGCCATACTCGACCCTCTGACCCGGAGTGACCGCGAGGGCGAACTGCAATGGTGGCTCGAGGACCGGGGAGTAGAGGATGCCTGGGAACTCGCGCCTAACCTCGTCGCCTACGGCTGGGAGACTTCCGACCTGGAGGCGCTGACAGAAAGATTCGCTGATGAGCAACTTCCCGTGGTCGCTACCTGGCTTGCGACCGGCACCGCAGCCTATGGATTGTTGGGTGAGGTAAGTAGTAGCGCGCAGCGCATCTCCGAGATTGTGAAGGCGGTCAAGACCTATTCATTCCTCGACCAGGCCCCTATCCAACAGGTAGATATCCAGGCCGGGCTTGAAAACACCCTGGTGATCCTCAAGCACAAGTTGAAGTCGGGCGTCGAGGTTGAACGCGATTATGATCCTGACCTGCCGCAGATAGAGGCTTACGGCAGCGAGTTGAACCAGGTCTGGACCAACATTATCGACAACGCTATAGATGCCATGGGCGGGCATGGCAAGATCATCCTACGCACCCGCCGCGACGGCAAATACGTAATCGTAGAGTTATCCGATAATGGGCCGGGCATTCTCGGCGACATCCAGCAGCGCATCTTCGAGCCGTTCTATACCACGAAGGGGCCGGGCGTGGGCAACGGCCTGGGACTGCACATCGTCTATAACATCGTGGTGGACAAACACCACGGCGAGGTATCTGTCCAGTCGGCGCCCGGCGAGACCTGCTTCCGGATAGTCCTTCCGGTTACGCTACCCAAAGAGAAATAAAGTAAAGGAGGAAAGGGCGCGGATGAAGGTCACCTTGTGGGGCGCCAGAGGCTCGATCGCGGCGCCAGGCCACGATACACTTCGCTACGGAGGCAACACCTCATGTGTCGAGGTGAGGGGCAGCGACGGCACAATACTGGCGCTCGACGCGGGCACAGGCCTGCGTGCCCTGGGCCTCAGCCTACCACACCATGTGCCACGCGTGGATATCCTCCTTACCCACCTCCACATGGACCACATCCAGGGCCTGGGGTTTTTCCACCCGCTGCGCGACCCCGATTGCGAGGTACATATCTGGGGCCCCAGCGACGAAGAAATGAGCCTGCGCGAAGGCATCACACGCTATTTGTCGCCGCCACTCTTCCCGGTGCATCTCGATGAGATGTCATGCAAGCTGGTGCTGCACACAGTTCCCGGCCCGCCTGAGCGCGTCGGCGAGTTCAGCATCTCAGGCGACCGCGTATGCCATACCAACCTGACCGTAGGCTACCGCCTTGAGAGCCAGGCGGGCGTGCTGGCCTATATACCGGACCACGAGCCGGCATTCTGCTCGGACGGCTCATTGGATGCCGGCAGCATCACCTCAGGCTATGGGCTGGCCAGCGGCGCGGACATCTTAATACACGACGCGCTATACAACGGCAGCGAGTATGAGCGCCATGTCGGCTGGGGGCATAGCTCCATGCAGCACACATTCGAATTCGGCGCGCTCACGGGCGTGAAACGCCTTGTGCCCTTCCATCATAACCCTTCGCACACAGACGCTCAACTCGACCAACTTATAGCCGAGACAACGGCGTCGGGCGACTGGCCCTTCGAGGTCGTGCCGGGGCGCGAGGGAAGTGTATTCTACCTGGGAGATGCGCAGCAAGAGCATTAGTTTGGGCTTGCCCACATGAGCGTACCAGAGAGCCTCCCATTACTATGAGGTGTGTTATAATCTCAGGCTGAGGCACTCAGCCGCCGACTACGACCACCTGGAGACATTCGAACAGTTACATCTCGACCCAAACCGCGTGTCAACTAAGCTGAGACAACCCAACCGATGGAGCAATCATGATAGAAAGTACCGATACAGATAAGTCGCAAGTAGGCAAACAGACGGCAGAAGCGCAGGTGCTCTGGCACGCATACTTGACAGGTGATAATTCTCAACTCCCTTCTAAAGTCGCAGTCATACGGCGTATCTTCAAATCATTGCCAGCGGACCCGCGGTGCAAGATATGTAACGCCCCCTTCCACGGCATTGGCGGCGCGGTGGTCAAGCCATTTGGGTTTGGTAGCGGACGATCCAGTTTCAATAGCAACCTGTGTGACCGCTGCGAAAAAATCGTCAAGAAGCACCAGGTCGGCATGGAACTCCAACTCACGATGCTCTTTGCCGATGTGCGCAAATCAACCACCCTGGCAGAAGAAACAGGCCCCTCTGCGTTTCACCACCTCATCAATCGATATTACCAGACCTGCACCCAGGTGCTCGGTAAGTCCGATGCGCTCATCAATAGGCTCATTGGAGACGCGCTGATAGCCTTGTACGTTCCGGGAATAGCCGGGCCGGACCACGCCCGGATAGCTGTGGATGTTGCTCGTGAATTGCTGGAAGCGACAGGGCATAGTGATCCTGATGGTCCGTGGATTGACGTTGGGATTGGAGTCCATACGGGAACAGCTTACGTAGGAGCTGTAGGCTCCGCCGACAGCGTGAGCGATATCACAGTACTGGGCGATGCTGCCAATACCACCGCGCGGCTGTCCGCACAAGCAGCCGGCGGCGAGATATTAGTCAGCGAGGAAACGTATCAGGCTGCTAACCTGAAATTGGAAGATTGCGAGCTACGCACGTTCCAACTGAAGGGGCGCAATGAACCTGTAGCCGTGCGCGTGATCCGCGTGTCGCCGTCATAAGAGGGTGACGTCCAACCCCCATGTGCAAGTGATAGATGAGCAACCTGCCTCCTCTCCCCTGCGGAGCAATTACAAATTGCATGTTATGCTAGGTTCTATCTGCAAACTATAACCAGAGAAGGATGGCAGCGATAGTCAAGAAGGCTCGGTAGTTCTCAGCCAATTTCTCGTACCTGGTGGCAATCCTTCTGTTGTGCTTCAGACGGTTGATTAGGTAGCGTCAGAACTCGGGGCACGGGTGGTCTTGAATGCTGTTTGTCGGGTATTCTAACCTAAACTAAACCCTCTTCAGGCAAGGAGTGCCAACACTACCTATGGATTGTCCCCACTGCTCGTCGTTCATGACTAGCCAACTGGCCGCGAAGACGTCTCTGGGCTATAAGGCCTTCCGCTGCTCCCAATGCAGACGCAAGTTCAATGAAAGAACCGGTACTCCTTTCAACTTCTTGGAGTTCCCGACAGACATTGTCCTACTCGTTGTGCTGTGGAGGCTGCGATACAAATTGAGCTTGAGAGACCTCGCAGAAATGTTCTTATCTCGCGGTTTCGAGTTTACTCATGAGACGGTACGGAATTGGGAAGCATGCTTCGCTCTCCTTATCACAGAGCAATTGCGCTCGAAGCGCAAGGGCAAAGCTGGCCACTCATGGTACGTCGACGAGACTTACGTCCGGGTAAGTGGCAAATGGTGTTACTTGTATCGTGCTATAGACCGCAATGGCAACCTGGTGGACTCGATGCTCTCTGAGCACCGCGATATGGCCTCTGCCAGGTACCCTCTGGGTGCCTTCTTCACACAAGCAAGGGAAGTGGTCGGCCACAAGCCGACCCATGTGACGACTGACGGACAGCACTCCTACCCTCGCGCAATACGCCAAGTGCTTGGCCGCAAAGTGAAGCACCGGACAAACCGCTACTTGAACAATCGAATGGAACAAGATCATCGAGGTATCAAGCAGCGATATTATTCAAGGAAGAGTCATGCGATCTAAAGGATTCGGGTCTTTCAAGTCGGCGTCGCAGTTCTGTTCAGCATTCGATGAGCAGAGAGACTATTTTAGATGTCGTACCAGACCGAAACAAAAGGTGCCTTTGTCGGAACAACGCCAAATGTTCCGGCAGCGATTTGGTGCCCTGCAATACTTGTTGACGGCGGCATGAGGGCGTGCCTCAGCCGCGACTAAGCCTTAGTTGATACGGGTTGAGCGTCCTAATCCTACAGCCGCAGTTGGTTATATGTAGTGGATGTGCTCACTTCGCCAGGCACGAGAAGATCCTTCCAACCTGATAAGGCATGTAAGTCGTTACTCACAAGAGAGAATCTCTGTTACACAAC
>JBDSDS010000066.1:0-14307 GCA_039920445.1 Chloroflexia bacterium | reverse complement strand
GTGCTGGCACAGGTGTGCTGGCACAGGTCAAGGTCAGACGCCATTTGTGGGGCAACTTCACTTTTCACACATCCCCCGCAGACCCTGATATGTGTTTAGTCCCACACTCACACCTCGAGCGATTGGCTTACTCAGTCTGTTTTTGAGTTCCTAATGTTCAAAGTCGAGCTAAGTAGAGATGATGGCGGAAAGAGGTTTGCCAGTCGACCACACTACTGTCTATCACCGGGTCCAACATTACACTCCTATCCTTGAGAAGCGCTCCCGATCCAAGCTCAAACCTACAAACAACTCCTGGCGAGTGGACGAAACCTACATTAAGGTAAAAGGTGCGTGGATGTACCTGTATCTAGCAGTAGACTCGGCTGGTAACACTGTAGAGTTCATGCTCAGCCCAAATAGGGATGCACAAGCTGCCAAACGCTTCTTCCGCAAAGCGTTGCGTGCCAGGCACACCACTCCTCCCCGCGTGATCAATGTTGGTAGGAATCCTGCTTATCCCAAAGCTGTGGGCAACCTCAAGAAGAAAGGAGCCTTGCCTCAGGGCTGCAAGCTGCGACCCATCAAGTACTTGAATAACCTTATCGAGCAAGTCCACCGCTTTATCAAAAGGCGTGTGAACCCAGGCATGGGATTCTGGTCGTTCGACACGGCATGGCGAACACTTCAGGGTTACGAGGCAATGCACCAGCTAGGGAAAGGGCAAGTAAAGGGTACAAGTAGAGGCGACATCCACGGTCAGACCCGCTGCCTAACCCCTAGACTCCTCCTCTGCTTCAGCACGCCCTTGTTTGGGCTCGTCAAAGTTGTTGCAACACTACCCATCAAAGTGTACTCCTCACGAGTGGAAGCTCGCCAATCGATCTTCGAATACGTGGAAGTGTGGTACAATCGACAACGCCGCCACTCAGCGCTTGATTACGTCAGTCCAGATTCTTTCGAATCGGCTCATTATCGAAATATCAACGAGTCAATTGTATCGGGGTAAGCCCAATTTAGACTTCCTCCATATTGTGGACAAGAGAAAGACTCTTGTCCACTTTTCTGAAGTAAGCCCACTGTCAGCCTGCAACGTAATGCGATAATCACCCTTACAGTGGCACCGTCTTCTTAATAAAATAAAGAGCCAAAGTGGACCGACATCCAACATAACGTTTGACTTGCCCGAAGACGCAAGCCTATAATCTGTGCAAGACAAGTTTACTGTACCCTGTACCTGCAGTCAGGATGCGCGCCTGGCATGAGCGAACCTTATTATGGACGACCCGCAGCCCCCACACGAGCCTGATGTATCCGTCGTGATAGTAAATTACAACGGAGGGCGATATTTGCCCAGTTGCCTGAAGGCTCTGGCAGATGTTGGCAGCCGGGATGTTGAGATAATCGTGGTCGATAATGGATCAACAGATGGGAGCCTGGCCGTACTCGCCGAGGCCGAACGTAAGGGGCTGAGGATTATCCGGACGGGACAAAACCTGGGCTTTGGACGGGCGAATAATCTGGGCACATCTGCCGCCCGTGGCAAGCACTACCTGCTGCTAAATACTGACTGCTTTTTGCGCCCAGGCGCCCTGGAAAGATTAGTCAGTGTTCTCGAAAAGCGGCTTGATGTGGCTATTGTGGGGCCGCGGTTGCTGAATGCAAATGGGACTTTACAGCCTTCGTGCCACAACTTCCCGGTGCCGATAGTGCTTTTTCTGGAGCAAAGTCTCTTGTGGAAGTTGCTGGGCGGCATACTCCTCTTACGTGGCTTACGTGGCCCGTTATTGATAGCCGGTCCGCATGATCGTGAAAGGGCAGTAGACTGGCTCGCGGGCGCATGCTTACTGGTTCGTGCTGAAGCGTACTGGGCAGCCAGAGGGTTTGATGAACGCTTCTTTTTCTACTGGGAGGAGACCGACCTTTGTCTGCGGCTAAAACGACTTGGTTGGGATGTTCTGTTTGAGCCAGGCGCGGCTGCGGTACATCTGGGTGGCGGCAGCAGCGCCGACCCTGATCTGCTTCTCCACTTCTTCAAGAGCCTGTATATCTTCTATCGGAAACATTACAACCCAGGCCGCTTAATCACGGCTCGTTTGATTATACGATTGATGTCACTGGTCAAAGCTGCCCGCGCGGGGTCGCTGTGGTTATCTAAGGAGAACCGGCGGAAAGCGCGGCGGTCGAAGCAGGAAGCGGCTTCGTGGCTACGTATTGCGCGTTTGTAGGGGTTTGGGTGTAGCCTCATGTGCAGGGTATGCCTTGATTCCTGGCCCAGACACGTTCTATCATGGTATCGTGCTAACTCCAAATCAGTGAAAGGCTCAACGAAAGGTAAGGTGAGGTAGTATTGCTTGCACTTTTGAGGAAGGGTCCAAAACGAGGCAGGCGGCTAGGGCGTGGCGCATCTCTCACCCGGCGCATTGTTGCCCATACCGAGGCATACGGTTGGCGAGAAGCAGTGAGAAACTTGCTCGCCGCGCAGCACCCTGACCTCTTTCGCTACGCAGCCGACGAGCGCGCGAGCGACTGGCGCTTTCTGCTGCCTACCCTGCCCAGGGGTACTGCTCTTTGCGCGGGCGGCGCACTTTCACCCGTGCCACTCTCCCTGGCGGCGACCTGCGAGCGGGTGGTTGTCTCGACCCACAAACTAGACGCTTTTTTCTTGAGAATGCGGGCACAGGAGGAAGGCCTGGGAAACATAGAGGCTGTTTCGTACCTACTGGACGAATTCGTAGAGCAATTCGATCTGGTGGCAGGTCTCCGGCGTGCGTCGGGGCTGCAAGGCGATGCGTGGAAACTTTCGCTCCTGGAGGAACTAACTGGACGCGTGAAGGCAGAGGGTCATCTCTACCTGGAGATAGATCACCCGGCTATCTTATTCCCTCCGATGCTGCTGCGTCGCAGGCTTAAGGCGCTTGGCTTTGGTGGAGTAGACTTCTACTGGCCCAAACCAACGTTCAAAACTTGCGAGATGCTCATTCCACTCGGGAATAGGAGATTGCAGCGTTATTATCTGCACAACTTGTTCTTTGCAATGTCGACCAAACGCCGCATACTGAGGGAGCTGCTACAATTAGCGGTGCGAATCAACCTGTTTGAGCTTACATTGCCAGGTTATATAGTGGTGGCGAAGCGGCGTGGAGGCGGGCAGAAGGCGGGATGATAAGCTTCATAAAGAACTATCTGCGAAATAGTCTCGGCATCCCCGGCGGAGATGTAGACATCATAATCGTGAGCGGCGGGGTGAGCGTGCGAAGCAAGCTCGTCTGCCTTTGCTGGACCGGCGGCTCAGCTGAGCCGGATTTCGTTGTGAAGTTCGCCCGCTACCCGAAGTACAACTACCGAGTGGAGGTGGAATACGAGGCGTTACGGCAGTTACAGACTTATTGGCCTCACGGCTCAGAGTATATCCCGCGACCTCTAGGGACGACGTCAATAGAGGGGTTGCAGGTAACGGTCGAGACCTCGACTCGTGGACGTATGCTCAGGGCTTACTTGAGAGAGCACGCCTTCGACTACCATGACGAGCTTAAGAAATTTGAGCCTTTCAGTGTATGGCTGGCAGAGCTACATTCTCTATCGAGTAAGCCGGTAAGCAGTCAGGAGCTGGAGATGTTGATATTCGAGCCTCTGAAGGCAGCGACGGACGAACTGGCGTTGTCAAATGTGGAACAGGCTGCTTTGGGCCTGCTTGCGGAGAAGGCTGTTGAGCTTTGCGAGCAACTACCCCTGCCAGTGGTGTTTAACCATAACGACTCCGGCACCACCAACATCATGGTGGATGAAGTTGGGAGATTTACCGGGCTAATCGATTGGGAGTCGGGTGGGTACGGACTGCCGTGCAGCGACCTTATTTACTTCCTGGGGCGCTATGCGTATGAAACGCGAGACCTGGGGCGAGAAGGACAGCTACGAGGTTACCGCGAGATGTTCTTCCATCCAAAGGGGCATGAGCCGGGCGTTTTTGGCTCTGGTGTTGCCCAAGCATGGCTTGCTGATTACTGCCGCCGATTAGGGATAGAGCCTGATTGGATACCGGTGCTGTTCGTGCTTTGCTGGCTCATGCATGCGCGCAACGAAAGGAACCACGTGCTAGGGCTGCTGTCTGAGGGCCAGGTGCTAATGGGAAAGCCTGGGGGGATTACCCAGGCACGAAGCGAGGGAGAGGAAACGCAACAGGGCCATTTTCGCTCTCTGTTGAGAATCTATCTTGAGAATCTGGCCGACTTCGAGGCTGGGGCTGGGCTTGACCAGACATCAGGATGAATATACTCATCCTTGCGCCTTTTCTGCCTCGCCCCAATGCGCCCTCCGGCAACCCCCGAGCAGTATTCGACAGGGTGCGCCTGCTGTCAAGTCTGCACAACTTGACCGTGGCTACTTTCATAGAACCGGGCGAGAGGAAAGATGTAGCTTTTCTGAAGGCTTTAGGAATCCGGGTGCATGGCGTGATACGCGACCCAAAGGCAGGGCTGACCGGCATCGTTTTATGGCGCAAGCGTGCAAGGTTGGCTGCCGGTCTCTTCAACCCGCGTCGGCCTATGCTGGTGCAGGAGTTCTCCAATAAGCGAATGAATAGGCTGGTACTAAGGCTGGTCAGCAAGGAGAGGTTCGACCTGATTTTGGTGGAACATAGCCTCATGGCCCAATATATAGACCACCTGGACCCACAAACAGCCCAGCCCATAATATTGACCGAGCATGACGTTCGTCTGGCTTTTCCGTTGGAAGGCGTATCAGGGCAAGAGAGGGGAAACGACGGTGTAAAGGTTTTTATGCACACCGCACTGGGCCGCGTTGAAAGGATGAAGTGGCGACAGTATGGGCGAAGCGTCTGCCTCCATGCGACTTCGGTGCTTGTGCCGTCCAGAGAAGATGCGGAGGCGCTGGCGATAGAGGTGCCCGGATTAGTCCCACACGTTGTCCCTTTTGGAGTGGATCTTGTACATTCAGCAGAAAGCGGGACCATACCTGGGATAGATGCTACGAAAGAAAGCCTGCTGTTCGTGGGCAACTTCGACCATCCTCCGAACGTGGACGCGGCGCTCTGGCTCTGCGGCGAGATCATGCCGCTTATCCGGCGTAACAGGTCGAATGTCGAGTTGTGGCTGGTGGGTAAGAACCCTACGCGGGAAGTGGCATGCCTTGCGAGTCCAGGAGTGGCCGTTACTGGAGAGGTCTCTTCTGTCGTTCCTTACCTGCGGGGTTGCACCTTGTTCGTGGCCCCATTGCGTCAGGGGGGCGGAATGAGGATAAAACTGATCGAGGCAATGGGAGCAGGCGCTGCCGTAGTCACCACAACCCTGGGCGCGCAAGGTCTGGGTGCGATTTCGGGACAACACCTGCTTGTCGCTGACGATGCCGGGAGCTTCGCGGACGCTGTTTTGAGGGTGCTGGACGACCCTGGCTTGAGGGAACGCCTGCGCTCCACGGGTCAACTTCTTGTGAATTCAGCGAGCAGCGAAAAAGAGCGTTTAGAGCTCCTGAATCGCATCCTCCATAGCACAATTGCAAAGGCGACAAAGGCGAAAAGAAGTCGCGCGTGAGCAGTAAAACACCCACTCTCTTCACTAATGCAATCGCCAACTATGCAGGGCAGATTTCGTCGATAGCCGTCGGTATTTTACTCACGCCTGTAATCATCTCCAACATGGGGACAGATATGTATGGGCTGTGGGTGCTTGTGGTAGCCATTCAGGGGCTGGGCGGCCTACTCGACTTTGGCGTGACCACCAGTGTTGTGAAGTACGTAGCCGAGCACCACGCCAGGGATGAGATAGACGAGATCAATCGCGTGGTAAGCACCTCATTCTTCCTGCACCTGTTCATTGGGGTGTTGGCCTTTGCCGCCGTTCTCATCGGGGCCTGGTACTGGCTCCCGCTTCTACAGCTCACCGCACAGCAGCTGGACGTGGGCCGACAATCGCTTATCATCGCCGGGGCGACCCTCATGCTATCGCTCCCGCTAGGCGTTTTGGGGAACCTGCTCACCGGATTGCGGCGCTATGAGGTGAGCAACGGCGTAAATATCGTGCAGACGGTGGTTTCGGCGGGTGCGATCCTGGTTGCCTTGCAACTTGGGGGTGGGCCGACTGCACTCGTGGCAATAAACGGAGTGGGGCTGGTAACTGCTTATGCTATCAAATGGGTATTCGCCAGGCGTGTTCTTCCGGGTCTGCGTCTCAGTCCACGGTTCAGCAGTCGCGCTACTTTGGGGCGCATCGGCAGTTACAGCCTGTGGCTCTTCTTGCTCGACACCGCCAAGCGCATTTTCTACAATGCCGACGCTGTACTTATAGCAGCCTTCCTGCCGGTCAGCAAGGTGACTGCCTACAACCTCGGCTTCAAGCCCGCAAGTGCCGTGAGTTATTTCTCGGGGCCGCTTGTCTCGGTCTTCTTGCCCGCAGCTTCTGAGCTTGAGGCACGCAAGGACACAGCCCGGCTGCAAAGCCTCTTCATCACGGGCACGCGCGTCGCCGTGGCGCTCACATTGCCCCCTGTGCTCTGGCTGCTGGCGTTCGGCAGGCAAGCGATGGAAGTATGGGTGGGACCGGGACACGAGGATGCGCTGCCTGTAATGTACCTCTTCCTCGGGGTGTTCCTTGTATCGGCTGTCCAGAACCCGGCAGGGGTTATACTGAAGGGGATAGGCCAAGTGCGGGCGTTCTCGCTGGTTGTGATGGCTGAATACGCGGTCAACATAGCGATCAGCCTGTTATTGATACCGAGGCTGGGGGTGGTAGGCGCGGTGTTGGGCACGCTCATCCCAGCAGTGGTCGCTGACTTGGTGGTTATTCCCTGGCTGGCCTGCCGGGAGCTTGGAGTAGATTACCCGCGCTTTATCATCAGGACGATGGTCGGGCCGCTGGTCGCCGCGGCGCTGTCGTTGGCACTCCTCTTGCCTTTAGGATACTATCTGAGCGCGTCTACTTTAGCGACAGTGGGAGGGGGAGCTGTAATAGCCCTCTCGCTGTTCGGCTCATTTTACTTTCTGCTTGGGGCAAGCAAGGAAGAAAAAGAATGGATGAGCAGAAAGCTTCAACAGCTACGCGGCCCTGCGGACAAGCGGGAAATCTATGGCAATAGAACCACAGATAAGCATAGTGATACCGACCAAGAACCGGCGGGACCTGCTCATCCAGACACTGAGCGCCCTCAGGGAACAGAGCGCAGACCTCCAGGCGTATGAGATAGTGGTGGTCTCCGACGGTTCTACCGACGGCACTGCAGAAGTTGTCGCAGCCTTAGCCAAATCACCTGAATGGAGTGGGCGGACCCTCCAGTGCGTACAACAAGCTTGGGGCGGGGCAGCCGCGGCGCGCAACACGGGCCTTGAGAATGCACGAGGTAAGCTGGTGCTGTTCGTTGATGACGATATACGCGCCCACAAGGATCTCGTGTCGGCACATCTGGCGCGCCATGCCGGTGCTGCTCAACCTGAGGTGGTAGTCCTGGGGAGGCTGGTGCCCCAGGCGGGCAGGGGCGCACTCCACAGGCAACTTGCCCTCTGGTGGGAAGGTCACTACAAGCGCCTTGCCGAGAAGTCACCTACCTTTTCCGCCCTGTACACGGGCAACGTATCGGTCCCACGAGACGCGGCTATCCGGGCGGGCGGGTTCGACCCGAGTATCGACTACGGGGAAGATATAGAGTTCGGCTACCAGCTGAGCCTACTGGGGCTGCCCTTCGTCTATGCGCCCGAGGCGATGGGCCGCGCCCGTAACCCAAAGTCCTCTAAGGGGTTGTTGCGCGATTTTTGCCGCATTGGGCAGGGCTGCGTGCGTATCTACCGCAAGCTGCCGGGGGCGCTGCCTGAATTGCCACTTTCGGCGTATGGCGAGACCAATCTACGCATGCGAGTAGCCCGTGGGCTGCTTTTAGCTGCGGCGGAGAAGCGCCCTCTCGAATGGGCTATAGATAAGGGTTTTGGAGCATGGGCTTCATCAAATCACGGGGGGGAAAAGGCTCGGCAGATGTTCGAGTTGGCGCGTTCTTACTATTTCTGGCGGGGCGTGCGCGCCGAAGTGCCCGACAAAGGTGAGTGGTCCAGGCTTTCATCGCACGGCGTATCCGTTCTTACGTATCACAGTGTTGAGCCTGCAGGTACCAACCCGCACGACCGCTATACCGTCAGCAGCAAACGCTTCACCTTGCAGATGGCTCTGATAAAGTTGCTCCGCTACGATGTACGATCGCTCCAAGAACTGGTGGATGACTGGCGGAAGGGACACTTGCCGCCCCCCCGCTCCGTCGCCATCACCTTCGACGATGGCTACACGAACAATAAGACTGATGCCTGGTCCATATTGCGCAGGTTCGGCTATCCGGCGACTCTCTTTTTCGTAACTGGACTGGCCGGGAAAAGTAGTCTGTGGGACAAGGGTATCGGCAAAGGGCCGAAGTCGTTATTAACATGGGACGAACTTGTCGAACTGGACCGGAACAGCTTTCGGATCGAGGCGCACAGCGTGAGCCACCCAGACCTGGAGAAAATCGGTCCGGAGAGCCTGGACTTCGAGTTGAACGAGTCGCGCAGGCAATTGGAGGAGAAATTGGGGCGCAAGGTAGAACTATTCGCTTATCCATATGGCCACTTCAACGACGCGGCCCGCGAGCAGGCAGAAGCGGCGGGATATAAAGCAGCTTTTTCGGTGCGACACGGGTTGAATACGCTGAGGACCGACCGCTTTGCCCTCAAGCGGGTGTCGGTGGCGGGAGACGATAATCTAATTACCTTTGCCCTCAAGGTGTGGACGGGCGAGGACCCATTCCGCTATCTGCCGAAGCTCAAACTGCCTGCCGTACACAAGAAGCTAACGAGATCCTCGTGAGAATAGGCAACCCAAGCGTCTGCGTGGTTATACCTACCATGAACCGCCCCTCCGCATTACGTGAGTGTATACAGTCGGTGCTGGATGGAGAAATGCAGCCTGAACAGATAATTGTTTCCGATCAAAGTAAGAGTAATTCCACGCGGCTCATGGTTGAAGGGCATGAGTGGAGCACGGGTGGATCAAGCGTCAACGTGAAATACCTGCATCTGCAAAGGCCGAACGCTTCCGCAGCTCGGAATGCTGGGGTGAGGGCCACCCGGACCGAGCTTGTGGCCTTTATCGATGACGACTGCATCGCACATCGTGGGTGGCTCGCGGCTCTGGTGGGTGAATATATAGACAGTAAAAATATGGAAAGCATATCAAGTGTGACCGGCTCTGTTTTGCCTGCTTTTTCGAGTAGAGGTTCGGTGGCGACATCTTCCAGATCGTCCCCAGAACGTCGAGTCTATAGGGCCTCTGAGGGAGGTATAGACCGGGGTGAATGGGCCCCGTGGGATACGGGCAGTGGAGGTAACCTGCTATGTCCGCGCCGGACGTTACTGGACGTCGGGGGGTTTGATACGCGGCTCGGACCGGGCACTCCGGCCAGGGCCGCAGAGGACATAGACCTGCTTTACCGCCTGGCCCGTGCAGGCGCTATCATCTACCAACCTCATGCTGTGGTCTACCATGCCGCCAAAAGCAGGCGTGACCACGTAGCGTCGCGCTACCCTTATGGCAAGGGTATGGGATCGATGCTGGTGAAACACCTTGCAACTGAAGACAGTAGGACGGCTCGGCAATTGCTTATGCTTTATATACGGCATCAAGGCGCGAACGCATTCAGACATGGAGCCTGGGGGCCACTAGAATCATTTCTTGTGCTATCGGGCGCGGTGGGCGCTCTAGTCAGCACGTTGTTGAAGGCTAAAGGTTCAAGGTTCAAAGTTCAATGTTAGAGCGTTATACAACTTTGAACTTTGAACTAGTTATAGATAAGGGTTTGTAATAGATGGTCGGAAAGAACAAGAAGCCGAAGGTCTTGATCATAATTCCTTCATGGACGGGTGATGTAAGCCGTGTCAAGCGCAGCATCGAGCAGCAGACATTCCAGGATTATGAGTTGCAGGTTGTTACGGGGGTAAGCCCCGCTGCCCGCGCCCGCAACGTCGGGGCACAGCGGTCCAATGCGAACATCCTGCTGTTCATAGATGATGATGCTTACTTCGGGACCCCGCACGTGCTGGGAACCCTGGTAGACCTCATCGAAAGCGATCCAACGACGGCTGTGGTCGGCACATCCAAGCTAGTGCCCAAAGATGCCACTCCATTGCAGAAAGCTATCGCCCGGCAGGTGCCGAGAATGGTCTATCCTGTGGTTCATGCACATGAAGAAAGCAATCCTCCATTGAACAGGTATGGCTTCACGGCTGTAACTACAACCTGCTGTGCGGTGCGGCGTGACGTCTTCCTGCAGGTCAACGGCTTTGACGAAGAGTTGACCACCGGCCCGGAAGACACGGACTTTTTCTACCGGGTGCATAAGAAAGGTTATAAGATAATCGTGGCAAAAGACTCATGGGTGTATCATGACCCGCCCGCAAGTATAAAGGACCTGGCGAAAAAGAGCTTCTGGTATGGGGTCGGGCACGCGCTGGAGGCTCGCAAAAGCCCTGAGAGGCGCATGGATGTGCTGCCGTTGGACCGCTGGTACGGCAAGCTAGCCCTCCCACTGGCGGCGCTGGCGCTGCCGTTCGCTTTCTTCTTTCACATTTATTTCGATCCCAAACGCAGGTTAGCATTCGGCTTTCGCCCGCTGAAGACACTGTCGACGTATGCGGTGCTGTGCGGCTATGTATATGGCTGGTACCGAGGCAAGCCGGCCAAACGACCGGGGACATACATGGGCCGCAAACCGGGAACTATGGGAGAGAGTATATCTCAGCCGCGGCCCGCCAGGGTGTTATATCTTGATGCGTATCCCAAATTCGGGGGCGGTCAGCAGGTGCTGCTTTCGGTGGTGACAAAGCTCAACCGCAGCCGTTATGAGCCGCTTGTTGCCCTGCCAGTGGAAAATCCGCTCCGAGAGCGATTGATCGAAAATGGGGTGAGAGCATTTGGCCTGCCCTTCGAGCCGAGCAACTATACCCTGCCTAGCCCGCTTCGCCCGATGTCAGTGCCCAGAACGGTTGTCAGCCTGTTTCGTGTGATATCACAGACGATCAGGCTGGCGCGCCGGGAGAAGGTAGACCTTATTCATGCTAATTCTGCTGTGGCGGGGGTGCATGCCATTCCCGTAGCGAGGATACTCCGCATCCCCTGTATCGTGCATTCGCACGACTTCAATACCTCCGGCGTCACGAACCGGCTCCTTACAGTGATGATGCGTTATAGGGGCGCGGCTATGATCTTCGTTTCGAAGGTGCTAGCCGCGCATTACAGAGCGGATAAGCTCCGCAGATACCCGTATAAGGTGATACACAACGCGGTCGATACAAACCTATTCCGCCCTGATGAAAACGCCAGGGAACGTTTCCTCGCGGAGCTGGGGCTGCCACATGATACTTTCCTGATAGGGGCGATAGGCAGGATCGAGCGATGGAAAGGGTTCGACCTGTTGATGGAGGCCTTTGCCACCGTCGCGGCAGCGCACCCTAACGCAAGGCTGGTGATGGTGGGAGACGTTATTTTTGAGCATCTCAAGGGGGTGAAGTTAGAATTGGTACAACAGGTGCAGAGGCTAGGTATTCAGGACAAGGTGATATTCACGGGTTTTCGGGACGATATTCCCTACGTGATGTCGGCGGTGGATGCTCTTGTGCATTGCCCTGTTGAGCGCGAGGGCTTCCCCATGATTATGATCGAAGCGATGGCGTGCGGGCGGCCTATAGTGACAGTACCCTCGGGGGGCATTGTCGAGCAAGTGTTTGATGGCGTGAACGGCTTTGTGGTGCCGATGCGTGACACGATGGCCCTGGCTGCCGCAACGTCCCGACTGATTTCCGATCCTAGCCTAGCACGGCGCATGGGGCTGGCAGGCCGGCGTATGGTCGAGGAACGTCTAACTATCGAGATACAGACATCTCAGGTAGAGCAAATGTACGACCGGATGCTGCACAAAGCGGGGGCTAAGGTATTTGGAGACTAGGGTAGATGCTGCTCAGAGGTTTCTGGGGCACGCACCCGCCTTGAATCCCGCTACCGTGGGCATGGCGCGCCATGCCGCGCTGATGGTCGGCTCAACGGTGCTGGTGGCAATCCTCAACTATGCCTTAAATATCATTCTAGGATGGACTTTGTCGGTAGAAGAATATGGGCGAGTGGGAGTAAGCCAGACGCTGATATTCATCTGTGTTTGGTTCCTCTCCGCAGGCTTCCCATGGGTGGTCACACGAGCAATAGCGCAGGCAGGGAACGGCGTTTCCGGCACACAATCGGACGACCATGCCTGGCGAGTCTACAAGACGGCCTGGGTTGCCAATATTGTGCTTAGCACGGCTGTCGTGCTGTTGCTCATCTCGGCCTTTAGGTTTCACTGGCTGCCTCTGGAGGCGACATACGGCCCGCTAATAATTGTGGTTGCCGTTACCGTAGGAGCGCTAGGCATCGGGTCGGTGGCGAATGCCGGTTTGCAAGGCTTGCTGCGCTTTGAGCGCATATCAGCGGTACGAATAATTGAGGCTGTCACTAATATTCTGGTCAGCGTTGCCCTGGTGGTTCTCGGGTTTGGCGCGGCTGGCGCGCTCGGCGGATTTGCGGTCTCAGCTGTGCTGGTTTGCCTATTGAATATCTGGTTCATGCGCGACAAGCGCTTCTGGCATACTGAAGGTTGGGCAGGCTTTGGCACGGTACAGGCAGCGTTGCCTATGACACTGGCCGTATTTGGTGGAGTGCTCCTGACCAATATCGACCTGTTGGCCGTGAAGTTCCTGAGCGAAGCAGGCAACTCGGACCTGCTTTCAGGTGGGTACCAGGTTGCGGCGGTGCTGGCACGCGCGCCTTTGTTCATCGGCACAGCGCTGGTGAGCACATTCTATCCGCGCATCGCTCAGGAGGCCGGCGGCCCACATGAGGGAAGGTCTGCCCGAGAGCTGCTACGCTGGCTGGCGTTAGGCGTTTTGCCGCTGAACACGGTAATGGTGGTTGGCGCGCCTGTGGTGGTACTTTTTTTCTTCCCCGAGCGCTATGCTCAATCGGCGGCTAGCCTGTCGTTATTAGGGCTTGGCAGCGCCTCTTTGGTGGTAGCGGGCGGGCTGGCGGCGGTACTCCAGGGCTTGCACAGGGTACGGGTACCGGCCATTGTGATGAGTGTGGCCGTAGCTGTTCAACTTGTGGCTCTTCTGTGGCTTGTGCCCATCCTTGGGGTGTTTGGAGCCGCGTTGTCTTCGGCTTTGACGAGCACGCTGGCATGCGCGTTGCTCTTCTGGTACTGCAGGCGGCTGGGTGTCTTTCCCCTTAGGATGGGTCGTCAGGCTATAGCGCTTGCACTATTAGCGCTGCTAATCTTACCTCTGACGCTATTCTTCGTAGGGGCTAACAGGGTCTTCGTATCCATATGGGTGTCAGCAGCGTTAACTGTATATGTGGCAGCATGCTTTGTACTTAACCTGGTTGACGCTGCCAGTTTATCTATACCCGCCTGGCTCGCGCGGTCCGGCTTCGGAACAGTTATGCGCCGATTGCTGGCGGCTGGAAGCGCGCTAAACAGATTGGCACGGTAGTACGAATTACGAATTACGAATTACGGATTACGAATTACGGATTACGGATTACGAATTAGAGGGCGAGGAAGCAATTCGTGGCAGATACAAGCGTGAAGGCACAGACGGCAAACCGCCATTCCTTTGTTCGGGCTATGCTCGTGTCTTTGGGGATTCTTGGAATATCCTTCTTCCTCAATTCGTACCGTATCGCTGAGACAGTTGACCTCAAATCAGATGAGGCAACCTACGCCATCGAGAGCGTGTCGCTCGTAAGAACTGGCATGACGAAGTGGAACGGCGGCTCCTTCCTGGTGCATCCGCCGCTCTTTTACATGGTAGAGGGCGCCTACTATAACGCTCTTGGAATAGGGTACGGTACGCTTTTCGATAGGTTAATCGGCAGGGGCTATACGGCGGGCGAGCCACTCCTCCCGGCAAATGCCACTCTCAGCGGCACAAGTATGTTGTATGCAATTGTAGCGGGACGCTACCTGGTCGCCTTATACGGCGCAATTATCACGGTGCTAGTATTCCTGCTGGGAAGCACGCTGGTGAACTGGCGGTTGGGTGCATTCGGAGCAGCACTGCTCATGCTCGACCCTTATGCTATATGGCGCAACCATTTCAACTACCTTGAGCCGCTGGCCACCTTGTTAGGTGTGTTGATGATACTGGTTTATTACCGCGCTGTGAACAATACCTACGAGCGCTACAGGAACCGTTACCTGCTGCTAACGGGGCTATTCTTTGGCCTTTCGCTTCTGACCAAGGAGCTTGCGCTGATATACTTCCCGCCACTGCTAGTG
>JBDSDS010000065.1:0-3839 GCA_039920445.1 Chloroflexia bacterium | reverse complement strand
GGGTGATCTGATGCTGCCTTTTTCCAGGTTGAGCAGGGACCATATAGCGAAATCCCCCACTATGACACACTCCCATAACAGACAGACCGAGGGCCGAAAAGAGTTAATGCCCGGCAACACCATTCGTTTAGGCAAAGCCGATCTGCATATGCATACCTCGCTGGGCGATGGGCTTGCCAGTGTCGAGCAGATATTCGATTACGTCGAGAATTACACCGACCTCGACATAATCGCCATTACAGACCACGACGACATTCGTGGTGCAATACAAGCCCTTGAGCTTGCAGAGAAGCGTAAGTACCGCTTCAAAGTGATACCAGGCACCGAGATAACCACCCGACATGGCCACCTCCTCGCGCTTTTTGTAACGAGAGAGTTCCCGATGCTCAAGTCGCTCGAATGGAGTATGCAGGCCGTGTATGAAGCGGGCGGAATGGCTATCGCGCCCCACCCACTTTCCTGGTTGACAACCTCTATACGGGAGAAGCAGTTACTGGGCGTTCATGCCGGGAAGTACCCATTTCATGGCATCGAGACCTTCAATCCCTCCTATGCGGGAAGGGTTGCCCACAAGCGGGTTATCGAACTAAACAACACCATCCTCCACCTCCCTGTGTTCGGCGGCTCCGATGCTCATGCCTTGTCAATGGTGGGGAAGGGGTATACGACTTTCCCCGGCTCTACACTCGAAGACCTGTTGCAAGCGATCAAGGATAAGACTACCGAGGCAGGCGGGACATTCATGAACCTGCGCGACCACGCCGTAATTGCCCCCCCGAACCTCTGGAAGAGCATGATTGTCCACCCCACGTACAAAATGAAGCGCGCGGTGAACAGGCGAATGAAGCGAGAGCCGTAACCAATTACGAATTACGACGGAACCGCCAAGACGCCAAGATCGCCAAGAACCCGCCAAGAGTTTTATTGTTTTGCATTACAAGAAACGTAATATCTAATTCACCCGTAATTCGTAATTCGTAATTCCCGAAGGGTTAGAACCCTATGATTGAGCGATTCCGGTCCTCCAGAAGTTCGTCTGCTCTGGTCACTAGCCCCGACCTAACGGTGACTTCGCAAGGCCCATTGAGCGTCGGCCTTGTATCTCCCTATGACTATGCCAACCAGGGCGGTGTCACCGAGCATATCAAACACCTTGCTAACGAACTGCGTGTCCAGGGACATCAGGTCAAAGTGCTTGCCCCTTTCTCGACCAATAAGGCTGATGTACCCCCGGATGTATACGATCTCGGCGCAGTCACGCAGGTTCCGGCCAACGGCTCAGTAGCGCGAATCTCGCTTTCTACAGATTTGAGACGTACTATCAGAGCAATACTACGCACCGAGCAATTCGACATTCTGCATGTGCATGAGCCGCTGATGCCCGCAGTGCCCTGGTTTGTGCTGAGGCATTCCACCAGCGTCAATATAGGCACATTCCACGCTTACGGCGATTATTCGGCGCTTTACGCGATGGGGAGGCCTTTCCTGAAGCGCCTGTTTGCACGGCTGCACGGTCATATCGCTGTTTCTCCGTCGGCCTACGAGTTTGTGTCTCACTACTTTGGCGGCGACTTCGAGATCATGCCGAACGGGGTGAATGTGGCACGGTTTGGGGCCAGCCTGGCCCCCATAGAGAGTTTGCGCGACGGCAGGCCGACCATACTGTTCATCGGGCGCTTTGAGGAGCCGCGTAAGGGGTTGCGCTGGCTGTTGCAGGCCATTCCCCTCATTGAGCCATTTTTTCCCGACTTGCGAGTTGTGGTGGGCGGAAGCGGCGACCCGGAAGAGGCGGCAGAGTGGCTGCCTCTGCGTGACTTCTCGCGCAGGGGGAAGACGGTCTATCGGTCGGCAGGCTCCGCTCTAGAGGTCGAGTTTACAGGCTTCATTTCCGCCGAAGACTTGCCGCGCTATTACCAGTCGTGCGACATCTACTGCGCGCCTTCGACGGGCGGCGAGAGCTTCGGCATCGTGTTGCTCGAAGCGATGGCAGCGGGCGCGCCGGTGCTTGCGTCGCGCATACCGGGCTATGCCAACGTCCTCACACATGGGCGCGAGGGCTTCCTGGTTGAGCCCAGGAGTCCCGCTGCCCTGGCCGCCGGTATCATCCGCCTCCTGAGCGACCCAACCCTCCGCCGCCAGATGGGCGAGGCAGGCAAGCGCACCGCCTCCCAATACGATTGGCCTATCGTCACGCGACAGGTAGTCTCCTACTACCGCCAGGTCCTTGCACGCACAACGCTCACACGCAAGGCGTGAATTACGAGTCGATCTCGTGTCCTATCCTATGTAGCGGAATGGGTTGTACATTGTGCCTGTCTGCGTGTAAGCGTTGTGCAGCATACCCTAAGCCCATAGATGTAAATCAGTTCAACTCTATTTCCTTATACGGCAGGTTCTGCGCATTCAAGTAACCGGAGTAGGCCGCAACGGTACTCTCAATATCTGCTTCGCTCCAATCGAGAAACTGGAGTATAAATTGTCTAGTCTGCGGCCTCGCCATATCTGCTATTTCGATAAAATGCGGAACGGGATCCAGCCCCACCTGCTTGGCAGCATGATACAAGAAAGCTAAGGATGTGCCAATGTCTCTGCTATCCAGGCGTTCTTCTAGTATCGCAGCAGCCGCGAGACCTAGGCGCAACGGATACGCGTCCTCAGGTGTCTTAATACGCTTGGCATTCCACCTCATATAGACTATTAAGCCTCCGATTCTGTTCTCATAGGCCGCAGTATCCTCTGGAGCAAGTATATACGGCAATCTTGACCGCTGTTCAGGCGTTGCATCCAGGTAGAGTGCGCACAGAGCATCGTACCTGCTGTAATCCCTTTCCTTTTCCTTCTCGTTGAATTTTGCTTCCCAATCTAGGGTTCGTTTGAAGAGTTCTTCGTCGCTCATTTATCTTTCCTTAAGATTGTGGATTGTTCAATGCCAAAGCCTAGAGCATTTGTCTACTTTGCCATAAGGTATAACCGATCCAGGCGAAAGCTTGCAGATTCGCCTATCACTTCCCTCCCTGTAATTCATAATTCGGTTATAATAGGCGGGCGCGTGAATAACCTGGTGGAGGGACTTTTTTGCTTACCCAACTGCTGCAAACGTGGGCACGGAACATGGCCCGGCGGGCGGCACAAATATTCGTCAAAACGCCAATAACGCCTAACATGCTGACCCTGTTCGGGTTCGTGCTCAATATAGGGGTGGCGGTGCTGCTTGCCACCGGGCATTTAGTGGCGGGCGGCATCATGGTTATCGTCGCCGGGCTGTTCGACATGCTCGATGGCGCACTCGCCAAGATCACCAACAAGATGAGCGCGTTCGGGGCGTTCCTCGACTCTGTGGTCGACCGCTACTCCGAGGCGGTGGTGCTGCTCGGCCTTTTCCTCTATTACTACCCGCAGCCGGGCAACCAGGGCCTCATAAGCGTGGTGCTAGTCTATGCCATCCTCTTCGGCTCGATGATGATCAGTTACGCGAGGGCGCGCGCCGGTGCGCTTCACATACAGAATGAGGTCGGTTTGATGGCGCGTCCAGAGCGTATCGTACTCATAGCGGTTGGCCTTTTATTCCCCACGATCCTTCTCCTGCCTATCCTGTGGGTACTCGCCATTGGCACGCAGATAACGGCCATACAGCGTATCGTTCATGTCTGGCAGGTTACATCGGGCAAACGCGAAAACAGTTAACCGCCCAACAGCCTCCTGAGGCGCGTCAAGAAGAATGGTTTTGTAGCAGGTTGTTGAGACTGAACGATGGGAGGCAAAGGCGGCTCAGGCGGTTCAACCTATCCGAGCGCCAAGTCTGCCTGCACATGAGCCTGCACCAGCTTGGGATTGAGCGA
>JBDSDS010000064.1:0-4353 GCA_039920445.1 Chloroflexia bacterium | reverse complement strand
GGACCCCCTGGGCGACCCGACAAAGGATTGCGGCGAGTGCGGGGTCTATGTGAACGGGGTCAAGCTCGATGAAACTTATATCAAGCAGCGTCCAGACTACGACTACCCACCCAGGGTGATCGGCCATGACGAGATATTCGTGCTTGGCGACAACAGGCGCAACTCAAGCGACTCGCATCTGTCGACGAATGGGCCTTTGAGCGTAGAGAAGGTAATAGGCACAGCCTTTATCTCATACTGGCCGCAAAGCCAGTGGGGACTTCTGCCCCACCCCACCTACGCGGAGATGGAAAAGCCATAACGAGCGATGAGTGATGAGTGATAATCAAGTTTCCGGTTTGCTCCGCCACTCACCACTTAACATGAAGGGCGCGAACGAAGCGCCCAACCCTACCGGAGCGAGAAGCCATTGCCCGGCAGGCTTGAAGCCTAGCTTGTCGTAGACACGGCCAGCCGACTTGTTCTCTTTGAGGTAAAAGAGGCAAATCTTCTCTATCTTCTGCGGTTTCTGCTCAAAAAGGTGTCGGCATAACTTGCCCACACATAATGTAGATATGCCTCTCGCCCGGTGGGAATGCAAAGTGGCCACGCCGCCCAGCATAGCGCAGCCCCCAGCCTCCGCGCTCGAAAGCGCAGCCGACACAATCTTACTGCTATCTTCCACCAGGAAGAGCGTGCGGAAAGCAATCTGCTCGGCCAAACGATTACGCCAGGCAGCACGGGACGGCAACCTCGCCAGAGAGTAGAAGCCAACGCTATAGAAATCTATAAGGCGTTCTATATCGTCCTCGGTCGCTATACGGGGTACGTATTGACCATCTACAGGTGGCATTATCATCTCATCAGGCTGGAGGATATAGAAACGGCAACGGTCAATGATCCTGGTATCTATACCGCGAACAAGGCGCAGCAGAGGGTCGATTTGGGTAGAATGCCCGCTCACCAGGCTCAACATTCCTTTGTTTCCGTGAGCCTCGACAGCGCAGGCAAGGCTCTCAAGCGTCTCGGTGTCACCCGGAGTATGGTAAATACCACCCGTGCCACGTAGCACCGCAAGCGCGCCCACAAGTTCTGCACCCTTGAAGGCGCCAACCGCCCACGAGCCGCCATGCTGCTCAGGCGCTTCCAGCCCGGTCTCCGCAAGGGCGCTAAGGTGGAAAACGTTGTGAGCAGACTCGCGCAAGAGAAGCGCCTCAAGCGCGGGTCGGTCGGTGTGGGTAAGAATGCGTGTGTTCATCGGGAGTTGTTAGTTGTTAGTTCCTGGTTGTTAGTTATAACCGATGCGCGCTTGTGCTCACTAATGTAAGGGTTTTAAGAACGCTTAAACGCATGGGGCGAACATCTTGTTCGCCCCATGCCACTTATACAACTAACAACTACAGGCTGCTTCGCCCTCTCATGTAGTAATAACCGAGGCCACCCAGGCCCGCTATTACCAGCATGCCGCCCAGCACATAGAGAAGCACATTTGAATTGTTTGCTCCGGCAGTAGAGGCGGACGGTGTGGAAGTAGGCACGGCGGATGTCGCCTGTGGGGAAGGTGTTGTCCCACTGGTAGGGGAAGCAGTCGCGTTGACCGCAGTGGGGCTTACTTGTACAAGCGTGGGAGTTGCTGCGGCAGGCGCTGTTGTGGAGGTTGGGGTTGGGGGAACAAGTGTAGGGCTTGCGGGCACAGTTGGAGGTATCGCAGCCTTCGTGCGAGTTGGGGGTGGGTTGACGGGTGTGCCCGCTGGCTGCCCTATCGGGCCAGGGTACTTCGCTGCCGCCACCTTGACTGCATTGTAGACCGGTTGAAGGGAGAAATCGGGATTCACCATGGCGAAATAATACTCGGCCTTCTCAGGTGGTATGTCGCCTACCTGTCGGAAATACCAGATAGCAACCACCCCCGCCCACGGCCAGTTCTTCCGAGCATACTCGATACCCGCCACTGTCCAATCGGCCTGCTGTTGAGGGGTGACGTTGCGCCAGTAATTGCGTTCAGCCTCCGGCAGACTCGCGGGCGAAGCATTCCAGGCGAACTCGTTGAACCATATAGGGCGTGCGCTGTCGCCGTTCTTCACCATGATGTCGCGTACCAACTCTACCCGGCGGAAGTTTAGCACGTTCGGGCCGGGTGCGGCTTCGGGTGGCTGGTCGAGGCCGTATGCGTTAGCGGAGGCTATGTCGAAGTTGCCCTTCACCCCGGCGGCATACATCCCATTCCAGTAATCTATCTCGTTCATGTTGCCGCGAGAAGACGTTGACTCGGTGGTTATCGCCAGGGGCGCGCTCAACAACATGGCGTTGGGGTGCGCGGCCTTCACCGCTGGGTACACCGTCTTGAGCATATCGACATATGCCTTCGGGTCTACCGCCTTGCCGGGGACCCACTCGCCCGCCAGGTTCGGCTCGTTCCATATCTGTACGTACTTGATGCGCCCGTTGTAATGCGTCAAGAGTGCGTTCACGAACTCGGCAAGGTCGGCGTTGCTCTTGATAGGCGATGTCCCGCCCGGCTCGGCCTTTGCCCAGCCCGGCGCATGGTCCACACGAGCGATGAGGTTGATGTGGTACTTGTCGGCCAGGTCAACCATCCGGTCGAACTTTTCCCATGACGATTTCTGCCACTTATCATCGTAAAAGTAGCCCTTCTTGAACTCGATCTCCTGCCAGGGAAACTCTTGCTTTACCCACGCTATATTCGCTTCCGCGACCAGGCGCATTGTTTCTTCCAGCTTCCACAGTTCGACCTCCTTGTGGAGGAAAAGGTTTGTACCATATGGGTTGTCGGGTACAGGCTTCGGCTGGGCCTGTGTGAGGGAAGTTGCGGATGCTAACGCAGGGAGAAGCAAGAACACAAGCGAAAGTAGCGTGACTAGCTTTGAGTTTAGGATGAGTCTGTTTGTGCGAACGCGCGATTTCAAGGGAAAAGCCTCCTGGGGTCGTGCTGCCGAATGGGAGCGATGCAAAATGTGTCTGATTCTATAACGTGCGAGAAGCGGCAGGGTCGTGCTCAGGATACACCGCTCTCAGCCCACGATGCAAGCAGTTCCACAGCGGGCTAGTAATCCCGCTCTGCCCTTTTCTTGATCGCCCAGAGCCATGCCCGTCGTATAATCGCGCTGCCCGGCTGGATGAAGAACCAGTAGGCCGCGAACTTCCTACGCGCTTGCGGATCAGGTATATGGATACGTGTCTCCGTCCTTACCTTACAGCCAGCCCCGCTTCGAGCAGGGGCTATGGCAAAGTTCAGCACGGCCCGTCCATAGTCGAGCGCAGCAAACTCCATAAACTGCTGGGTGGTTGTTATACGCTCAGGCGGTAGCCCACCCGATGCCTGCCAGAACTTCTGAATAGTCCCGACCACCAACTCATGATTTGGCGCTTCGGTAAGCAGGACGAAACTCGACTTGAGCACATAGTTAAGGAGAGGCTCATTATCATCGTCTGATGCTCTCATTACTTTGCCCGTAAGCCTCACAGGCAGCGCGCGCAAGCCCATCAATGCCCCAAACAAAGGTATTTCCTCGGCTGTCACGTTCTTGATCGCGCGATAGACAACCTCAGGCGAGGCATTGACCCGAATCGTGTGTACCTCGTTGAACTCATATGTGGGAAGGAACTTATCTATCAGCACGGCCAGAGGACCTCAAGATAACAGTGAGTATAATTATGTCAACAAGAAGCATGAAATTGTAAGCAATGGCAGCGAGGGGAGCGGCGGGCGCGCCTTGCAACAAAGACACGAACGGGCCGTTCGTCGCCAGTTGGATAACGACAAATATAGCGATCAGGTCAACGAGTTGTGCGAGCCGTATTGCTTTGGGGTTGCCCATCGCAATCAATCTACCGCGCAGCATGAACGAAAAGGTATGTAATATAGGCATCGGCACGAGCCAATGGGCGACCTCTACGGCGCTGGCGGCGGTAAGAGGCGGCGCTTGTATAATCGTGATGAAGAGCCAATGCGAGAACGGACTGAATGTCGCCACCGCCATCAGCAGAGCCAGCCCAAAACCTACCCCAATCAGCACTCTCGGCCCTTTCTCGCGCACTTCGGGGTCGGCGCTGCCACTCCAGGCGATGGAGGCTTGCGTCATGCTCAAGGTCGGGCCGAAGACCAGGAAAGCCATGCTCCACGCGATAGCATAACTTGCGACCGCCACCACGCTGCCGGTGGGTGATAGCCATGCCACAGCCGCCGAAGCGATACCCGCCGTCACTACAGGCTGCATCATCGTGTTCATGATAGCAGTGCCTGCAAGCGGGAAGAAGAAGCGACGGAGGTCCCCATAGGTAGGAGGCGGTTTGTCGGGCGTGGATATCGGCATGCTCCTCAGCACGCGTCCGGTCCAGCCATGCACGGCGGCT
>JBDSDS010000063.1:0-5518 GCA_039920445.1 Chloroflexia bacterium | reverse complement strand
AGATAAATTACGAATTACGAACTATCTCAGCTCAATTCGTAATGGGAGGGGAGTGCATTTCGATCATGCACTCCTTTTCTTTTTGTGCAAATTGTCAATCTAGACGTGAATATTACGATTCGTTGTGCTATAATTAGATATTCATCATACATAAAGCTGTTTGATACACCAGGTGGCAGGCTCAATATTGGATAAATCACGAATCACAAATTATCTCAATTCGTAATTCGTAATTCGTAATTCACAAAACTGGGGGTAAGTAGTCTTGACATCTATCTCGGCCCGCGTTCTTGGACAACGCATACGCCAACTTCGCACGCGCAGGGGCCTAACCCAGCAGGACCTGGCGGGGACCGATTACTCTAAGAGCTACATATCAGCTATCGAACAGGGCAAGAGCAGACCGTCGCTGGAGGCGCTACAACGTATGGCGGCGCGCCTCGATGTGCCAGCGGGTACGCTCCTCGACCCTGATGCCCAGGGCTTTGTGCCGTTCGACCCGGAGGCGCTGCCACGTAGAGTGCGTAGACGTAGGAACAGTAAGGGCGGAGCCGGTGGGCGTGTATTCGACTTTGCTCAGACAGAATACCGGCTTGTTCAGGCCGAGCTACTGCTCGCCACCGGACGCCCAGTCGAAGCGTTGGCAATGCTGCGTACAATGTTGCCGGAAGAAAGGATAACGGAAGAAGGCTTTACAGGCAATCTGCGCGTCGAAGACATTCAGTTCCAACGCATCTACTCCCTGGCTTCCAGGGCTGCCACCGGCATGGGTGAGAGCAACGAGGCAGTTAGATATGCTCAAACGGGAATGCAGGTCTGTCTGAGGCTTGGAGACCGTGATGGACTGGTGCGAATGCGAAACATTGCGGGCTTGGCCTTGTATCATGCGAACCAGCCCCTCGCTGCGCTGGAACATCACCGCACCTGTCTTGAGGCTGTCACCTCCGGCACAATGCGCGACCCGATCTTCAAGCTGGAAGTATATGGCAACATCGCGGCTGACTACGCGGCATTGCATGATAACAAGCGCACCATTGAAGCTTACGAAAGCGCCTTGCCGTTGCTCGATGAGGTGAACGGAATTGAGCGGCAAGTATCCATCTTTCAGGAAGTGGCGACAGGCTATGCCGAGCGCGAGGACTTTGACCTGGCCCGCGTCTACGCTATGAAAGCGCTAAATATATATGAGGCCCAGGCCAACATGGCCTCGGCTGCCCGTATGGAGAGCAAATATGGCGATATACTGGTGGAGAGCGGCGAGTTGGAGCAGGCCGAAGAGCGCCTTTCTCGTAGCTTGCAAGTAGCAGAGAAACAGAAGAGCGATGTAGACCGCGCAGTGGCGCTAACCAGTATGGCGCGTCTTTACATGAAGCGTGAGGACTTCGACAAAGCTTTCGGAACCGCGATGCAAGCCGTTGAGATAAGCCGCAACGCTTCGTACGCGCAATCTGACCAGAATAAGGGCCGGGCGTCAAAAAGAGTTGCCGAAGAAGTGAGCGGATATATGCAACCGCAACCGTACACAGGCATGAGCGCGCACCGGACGCTCGCGCAGGCGCTGGCATTGAGTGGAGAGATCGCTTCACAGACAGGTGACGCCAAAAAGACCGACAGCCTGTTCGATGAGGCGCTCCAGATAATCGAGTCGAACCAGGCGGTCGATATATCAAGCGACATCTACCAGCGGTACGCCCATGTGTTGGCATCTCGAGGCCAGCACGAGCAGGCATCTAAGTATTTCGAGTTAGCCTACAAGAGGGTGACTAACCGGACTATGTAGGTGGGTTTGGTGGATAATATAGAGCGGGGAGCATGCTAAGAGATGCTCCCCGCTCTTCGTTTAATGTGGTAGCAAACGAGATGTATACGCTTTGGCGCAAAAGCTCTCTCAGCGTGGCCTATTGAAGCCTGATCCAGAACACGACTAGAATGCAGGAAGGCACTTGCCTTCATCAAGCATAAACCCTGATGTGAGTCGCCCTAATTTCGTCATGCCCAACTTAACGATGTGATACGATCATTGTACCTATGGGCGCCCACTCGTACATCCAGCGCGCTGCCTCCTCGGGGAGGTTGACGCCGCCCTGTGACACCGGCTGGCCGAAGTTATTGTGCCAGTTCGCGCCGTGTAGCGCATAGGCCAAGTAGAAGTACATCACGTAGGGCACGTTGGGCTGAGAGTAGTACTCCGCGCCTGTACTTCCTTGCATATTCTGCGTGCTGTACTTTGCGTAGATACGATACGTGCCTTCGACTGTAGGGCGACGCGGGGCGCCTGTACTAACTTTGGCGGTGTAGACGGGCGTCTGGCCTTCGTAAGCGACCATCGTCTGGTTGTTAATTGCTATGTCCACCCATTTTGGCCCGAACTTGCCGAGGGGCACCGAGGGTGTGGCGTTGGGCGGGTTATTATTCTGGGGCGTTCCCTTTGTAATCGTAAGAACCTGACCTAAGCGGAGGAAATTACCGTCGGGAAGATTATTGAGGGTCTGCAATACTTCAACTGTAGTATTGAACTTGAAGGCTATAGTGGAAAGATTATCGCCTTCCTGCACGGTATATTGGGTCGGTCTTGCAGGTTCTGATGTTGCCCTGGGCGCTACAGGCGGCGGGACGGGCGTGCTTGTAGGCGCTGGTGGAGGGCGGGTCGCTGTTGGGGCTGGCTGCTGGTTGCGGCCTGGGATCGTCAGCACCTGTCCTATATAGAGGAAGCTTGTTGGTGAGATGCGGTTAGCGGCGGCAAGGCTCTCCGGGGTTATGCCAAAGCGGGCGGCAAGCGTGATTATATTATCGCCGTTTTGCACTATATATGTGCCGGAGTTGGCCTGTGGTGGTGGATTGGTGGGCGGCTTGGGTGGGGGAGCCTGGCTGCTCGCAGGCACGATAACCAGCACCTGGCCGGCGTAGATAGTATTGTCAGACAGCCCATTGGCGCGAGCAAGCGCCTCAGTGGTGGTGCCGAACTGTAACGCTATCTCGCTCAAAGTGTCGCCGAACTGGACTGTATAAGTCGATTGTCCTGAAGGGTTACGTGCGGGGGGCGCTGGGTTAGCGCCGGGTGAGGGTATGGTAAGCAATTGGCCCACGTAGATGGTAGAGCGCGACGGCAGGTTGTTGGCGGCTATGATAGCCTCGACTGTGACGCCATATTCTAAGGCGATAGTGCTTAGACTATCTCCTTCTTGCACCCGGTAGCTGGTGTCAGCGTAGGCTGTAGCCATAACAGGTCCAACGGCAAGTATGATAGACAACAGGCCAACCAACACCCACTTGCCGGTTGAGCTAAATAAAGAGGCAGGTCTATTTTTCAAGATATGTCCTCCAGAGGTCAGGTAAATACTAACCATGAATCTGAGCTTTTCCAGATAGTCCCACCTATCATAGCATGCATGGATGTGCGCGTCAATAGTCTGTTATGTCTAGTTTAGCGAACGGGTGGTACTATGGATGCGCGGGGGCGCGCGAGTACGCTCTCAGCTTTCAGGTCAGACATGGTAGGCAATCTGGTCGGCTGCGCCAACGAGGGCATGGCGCGCCATGCCCCTACTGGACCTTGAGGGTTAGGCTACAAAACAAGTACGCCTTTCCCTTCCTGAACTTCACCTATCTCCCAGGAGAGTACATCCTGGTCCTGGAGGGCGGCTCGCACTTCTGCTATACGGTCGGAGGGGACGGCGGCGAGGAGGCCTCCTGAGGTTTGGGGGTCGAATAGGAGGGTGGCGAGGTCGGCGCGGACGTTCTTTTCCAGGCGCACGCGGGAAGCGCCGTCCTCATCTGAAGCAAGTAGGTATTCGCGGTTGCGGCCCAGGCCACCGGGAACCTGCTTGTCTTTGACGTAATCGAGTGCGCCATCAAGGAGGGGGACGGATGCCGCCTCTATGCTGAAGAGAACGTTCCCTGCCTGCGCCATCTCGGAGGCATGACCGAGGAGGCCGAAGCCTGTGATATCTGTGCAGGCACGTACTCCCGCCCACCTGAGAACGCGAGCGGCTGGGCCATTGAGGCGTGTCATCGAGTCTACCGCGCCCTGGAGATGGACAGGGGTAGCGCGGTCGTTGCGAGCAGCGGTGGTGATTACACCTGTACCGAGCGGTTTGGTCAGAAGGATACGGTCGCCGGGCTGCGCGCCGCCCTTCGACATAATCTGCGCGGGATCGGCGATGCCGGTGACGCAGAGGCCGTACTTCGGTTCTTTGTCGATCACGGTATGACCGCCTGCGATCAGGCCCCCTGCCTCGCGTACCTTGTCCGCGCCACCTTGTAGGATAGCGGCCAGTATGGAATAGTCGAGATCGTCGGGGAAAGCGACTATGTTTAGGGCGAACGAAATCTCACCGCCCATCGCGTAGATGTCGCTCATCGAGTTGGCGGCGGCTATGGCCCCGAAGGTGTAGGGGTCGTCCACTATCGGCGGAAAGAAATCGACGGTCTGGACGAGCGCCTGCCTCTCATTGATGAGGTAGACAGCAGCATCGTCGCCGGGGTTCAAGCCGACTATTAAGTTAGGGTGCGAGTGAGACTCCAGGTGGCGCAAGACTTGCGCCAGGTCGCCAGGACCCATCTTAGAAGCTCAACCGGCACAAGAAGCCAGACTGGTAAGGCGCACAGCCTCACGATTTTGTGTGCCCGACATTGTTATCACCACCCTTCTTTGGAAATTATGAGTTTTGAATTAGGGATTGAACACAAAGACGCAAAGGAAGCAAAGCTATTTTGGTTTAGATTGCATCTGGTGGTCAATTCATAATTCAAAACTGATTTACTCTTGCCTTGTGCCTAGCGTGGCATCTATGGTCAAAAGGCGACCGTTGCGGATGATGGTCATTTTGACCTTGTCACCGGGTTGGAAGTTGGTCAGCACATTGATGAGAGGGTGGTCTTCGCTAAGCTCGGCGTCGTTGATTTTGGTTATGACATCACCTACGCGAACGCCTACCGTTTCAGCCGCGCTGCCTGCTACTACCTCCTCAACCAGGACACCGGTCTCAAGAAGGTTGCCGTTCTGGTCTTTCAGATCGTAATAGGACGAAACCATGCGTGATATCGGCCTGGAGGCTACCCCGAGGAAGGGGCGGCGCACCTGGCCGTTCTCTATCAACTGGCTGCTGACCGTTTTGACGGTGTTGGCCGGTATAGCGAAGCCGAGGCCCTCAGCCACATCACTTTCAGTGCCGGTACCACCCCGTACTACCGCAGTATTGATGCCTATGACCTGACCGGAGAGATTTAGCAGTGGACCGCCTGAGTTGCCGTGATTGATGGCAGCATCAGTCTGGATCATGTTCTCCATATTGATATTGACGTCTCGAAGGGTGCGGTTGAGGCCGCTGATGACGCCCACGGTGACTGTATTCTCGAAGGAACCGAGCGCAGAGCCTATGGCAATTACAGTCTCACCAACCTTTGTTTTGGTCGAGTCGCCAAGCTCGGCGAACGCAGGTACCTGCCGATCTACCTTAAGCACCGCGAGGTCACTGATTGTGTCAGCGCCTACAAGCTCGGCCTGGGCTGTGTCTCC
>JBDSDS010000062.1:0-11407 GCA_039920445.1 Chloroflexia bacterium | reverse complement strand
GGAATCTGTTGATGGCGGTCTGCATTTTCTCCTCGGCGGGTCGGGCGACTATATTATGCTACAATCATATAGCGGTAGCCGTTCACTTTCAATAGCCACCGGCACATCCATTGGCACATCCATTGGCACATCTATTGGAGCCGCCGCTTTTTCTTTGCAGACGATTTGATCCTTAGCCTCTTCTTATTTTCGTTATCGCTTTGTGCCTCTTCAACCAGATATGCCGCTCGCTGACAAAATCCACGATTCGCCAGTCCCCAGGCCATTTCCATTTGTGCCGCTGTTGCTGGCCCTTATCATGGCCGGTGGACTGCTGCTGCGCCTTATCTTTCTTACAGCCTCTCTTCCTTCAAGGGGCTTTCCGTTCATCCTTGACGAGGGCAACTATGTAGACCTCGCTGTCCCCTTGTCGCAGGGAATGGGCTTTGTAGAGAAGTGGGTCTATCTACGGCCACCGGGCTATCCTATGTTCCTGGCGGCAATGCTGCTGTTGAGTGACGGCAATCTTTCGCTTGGTGGCATTGTCCAGGTTATCCTATCTGTCCTGAACATCGGCGTGATGTACGCGTTGGTAGTCGAGGCGCTGGCACGGTACCCTGCTGTGCCACTGGCCAAAAGACGAGCCGTGGGCCTCATGTCGGCGGGCCTGATGGCGCTTAACCCGCACGTCGTCTTCTACGCCAACCTGTTCATGGTAGAGACGCCATACATGCTTGCGTTCAGCCTGCTTCTCTGGCTCGTGCTGCGAGCATTACGCGCCTGGAACGCGCGGCCTCTTGATATGCCTTCCCGCCGGGTCATGACGCTTATGGCGCTGGCGGGCGTGGTCGCTGCGGCTGCGATACTGGTGCGCTCTTTGCTGCTGAGTTTTACGCCTCTCTTGCTGGCATGGTTCTGGTGGGTCTTGCCCCGGCCCGAAGGAACAGTTAGACGCCTCTTTCCTTCGCGCCGGTGGCTTTTGACCACTCTCTTACCGATAGGTTTGTATATCGTCGCCATGTTTGCGCTTATCTTGCCCTGGACGGTCCGCAACTACCTCCATTACGACCGCTTTATGCTTGTCGACGCGGTGGGTGGCCTCAACCTGTGGCAGTATAATGACAAGATCGGCAGAGATGAGGTTGTGGCCCGCCTCGCTGCCATAACGAACCCGGTTGACCGTGACAGGTATGCCATGCAACAAGGACAGCGCGCAATCCTGGCCGACCCGGTGTCGTTCGCAAAGGATGCTGCCGAACGTTTCGGCGACTCCTGGTCTGTTGAGCAATTCGGCGAGTACCGCGTATCGATAAAGAATAAATATCCGGGCGTAGACTGCTTTTTTATGGATATGTACGCCTGGCTCGGGACCATTTTCTATGTTGGACTCGGTCTGCTTACCCTCTGGGGGTTTGTTCTTGCGCCGGGCCGGACTCTGAAGGGCCTATTCCTGCTCGTGCTGTTTCACTATGTTGCGACGAGCATGGCGACACACGTCGAGTTTCGCTACAGATTTCCTCTTTACCCATTCGCCAGCCTGTACGCCGGGTGGATACTGGTAAGCCTGTTTGAGTGGCTGCGATACAGGCGGCGCAAGGTGTTGCCTGCTTCATCGCAAGCAGCAGATGTTCGCCCGACCCGGAACGGGCGAAGAAAGTTGGCACTGGCCGTAGCAAGCCTGTTGTCGTTGCTGTTTGTAGGTCAGAGCGCGTTGTTTGCCCTCCCAGGCTTTGCCAATGCTTTGCGCTTTGAGAGGCGTTATCTGGAGGGTAAGACCCTGCTGGATAATGGCGATTATGCCGGTGCGCTCGCCAGCTTCGAGGGTGCGGAGCAGATTGATAGGGGGTGCGCGTGTCTTTATCGCAACATCGGTCTGGCTCAGGGCAAGCTAGGCAACCCGAACGAAGAGCGCGCCGCCTATGCTACTGCCCTCTCGCGAGAAGCGGACGATTGGCGAACCCGCGCCCTCCTGAGCGACAGGCTGCGCGCTGCGGGCGATACTCGTTTCGCTGGGCCTCTCCGCACCACGCGGCCTGAGTTTCGCGCTGAGCAGTTGCGCTGGGCGTGGGACAATCTTTCAGTTCCACCCCGTTCTGATGTTGACATCGGCGGGGACGACCTCGGCTATATCACCGGCTTCGAGTCGTTCGAGGCCGAGCCTCAGCCGGGAGGCGCTCCCTCCACGTACAGGTGGACTACAGATAGGAGCAGCATGCGCCTGTCCGTCCCATCCGGCGACGGTACATTGAAGCTGAGAATGAGATGGCATTCACTCTCCTGGCCGGGCAAGCCAAACCCGGACGCTGAGGTGCGAGTAACGGTCAACGGACTTCAAGCAGGTACATTGATCGCGCACCCTGGCTGGGGAGATGATGAGCTAACTCTATCCTCTAATATCGACGGCGGCCCCATCGTGATAGAGTTGCAAACTCGCGCTCAAAGACCCCCAGGCCCGGAGCTTCGGTCCCTCGGTGTGGCCGTTGACTGGGTGAAGTTAGAGCGGTCTAATTGAAGCACGACATTGCGGTGTTATAATGCTCGTCATAGCAAGATCCCATAAAACAGGGGAGCTGGTTTGAGAGGCCTGCTGGCGGCTATTTTTCGTGGCTTGAGTTGGAAGCTTGGGGCCGATATAGTTGGGCGGCTGCTCCAGTATATTTTGCTCTGGGTAGCAGCGGGCAGCCTGGGAAGGGCTGGCTTTGGCGATTTCACCTTTGCGCTCAGCACGGGCTACATGTTTGCCCAGGTCGCCGACTTTGGCCTGCAACTTTACGTGCAGAGAGAACTTGCCCGTCTGGTAATACCAGGCGCTACTGCCGCACTATATTTTACAGACGCGCGCGCCGCCGGACGTTTGGTAGGTGGCGGGCTGACGATCAAGCTCGGCCTGTCGGTTGTTGCCTTGTCGCTGATTGCGTTGCTCGTGTGGGTCGAGCCTGTCGGCAACAAAAGCGCGTTATTGCTCGTCGGCCTCTCGATGGTGTTGGCGACCGGCCTTGATTACCTCTCCTATTGCTTTCGCGCTCTAGGTAGACTCAAAGAAGAGGCGGTCTTGATTGTAACCGCTCGCGTAGTGAACCTTACGATTGGATTGGGGCTGCTTGCGCTGGGCGCGGGCGTGCTAGGGCTTGCAATCGCGGGTAATGTTGCGGTTGGGCTAGCGCTTCTTGTAGGCTACCGGCGGCTATCGCGTTATGTGCGACCGCTCTGGCGACTCGACATTTCATACTGGAGGAGATCGTTTCGCCAACCTACGGCTGTGGGCATAGGCGTGATTTTTAGTATAATATCGTTTCGGGTAGATAATCTGATAATTCCGCCCCTGGCCGGACGGGAGGCGTTGGGAGATTATAATCTGGCTTATAAGCTATTTGAGCCTTCTCTGATCGTGCCTTCCGTGCTGCTGGCGGCTTTATTCCCGCTCTTATCTCAGGCTGCCGGTGGGTCTACTGGTGATGCATCTCAGGCACGAGACCAAGCACGAGAGTTGAAGCCTCTTGTCGGCCAGACTATCTCGATCCTGTTCTGGTTCGGCGCGCTTGCGACATTGACGCTTGCCCTGTTAGCTGTGCCGATTGTCAATTTACTATATGGCGAGCAATATGTGGCGTCCGGCCCTTTGCTCCAAATACTAGCCCTTAGCTGCTTACCCATGTACCTGAACTACGGCCTCACCCACATGCTTATAGCTATGGACAGACCCCAGCTTTACGCATTCTTCACGCTTGGCGCTCTCGTGGTCAATGTGGCTTCCAATATGGTCCTTATCCCTCTCATGGGTGTCCAGGGTGCGGCATTCGCAACTCTAGGCACGGAGATGGCCTTGCTTGTCATGTGCGCCATTGCGGTGCCCCGTTTGGCAGCCCGCCTCCCTTCTTCCACGCGTGAGCCGGGCATGGGAGGGTCGCTTTGAGTGCTACCACCGGGCGTTCGGCATCAAGCAAGCAGGCTTCGGACGAATGGCTTTCATCGCATGAGAGTATAAGGCCAGCAGTCGAGTCGCGCCTCTCAATCTTGACCAGCCATCTTCTATTCGGTGCGCTCCTCCTTGTGATTGCCCTAAGCCCGTTCGAGGCGGGTTATCCACCTCTGGGCCGCTTCGCTATAGGCGAGTCGCTCGGCATGACTTTCACCAACCTTGAAGTCCTTCTCTTTCTGTTGGGCGGGGCCTGGGTCTTGCGACTGGTGTTCACCCCTGACGCGAGGCGGCGCTTGCTGCACCTCCCTTTGCTCCTGCCGATTCTTGGACTTGTGGCTGCCGCAGTCCTCTCGACCATATTTGGTGAATTCAAGTCGCTCGGCGTGCAGTTTATCTACAGGCTGTTGATGGGCGTGCTCGTCTATGCCGCAGTCTGGGAGGCGCTACGGGGCACAGGTCGTTTGGTTGCTGCTCTTGGTACTCTGGTGGGTGCGGGGGCTGTAGCGTCTATTATCGGTCTGATGGAGTTTGCGCCAGCGATTAACATACAACCCTGGCTGAAAGCGTTCAAACCGCAGCCGACAACGGTGGGCGGCATGCTCCGCCTTAGCGGGTCATTTGAGTACGCGAACGGCGCGGCGATGTACTTCGAGATGGCGCTGCCGGTTGTTATCGGGCTGGTTATTTTGTTCTCTTCCAGGAGGCTGGTGGACGAGATATTCGAGGGCGGTCAATTCCCTGAGAGACTGCGTCGTGTTATCCAGATTCTCCTCTTTGGGACCGTGGGCAAACTCACGATGGCGCTAGTCCTCACTTACAGCCGGGCTGCCTGGACGGGCGTGGTCGTTGCGGTCGGCGTTATCGCCCTGGCGGTTCTTGTGCGAAAACGAGACGGCCCACAATACGTTACGCGGGCCATTCTGCCACCCCTGGCGGCATCAATCATCGTGATGACGCTGGCGGCTGCTTACATCGCTGTGACGCAGCCTCTCCTGGTATTGCGCTTGACGGCGGGCGAGAACGACCGTAGCTGGTACAAGAACAGTATCGTACCCGACACTCTACCTGCCCTGGCTGCCGGTGAAGTAGTAACGGTGCCTGTTATGCTGCGCAACGAAGGGCCGATGACCTGGCAGGCCGAACGTGTGCCTTCGGTCAACCTGAGCTACCATTGGAAGAACTCCGGGGAGGGTGAAGACTCTGCATTCTATGCGGTCTTTGAAGGTGAGCGTACTTCCCTACCTCACGATGTAGCACCGGGGGAGAGCGTGATCGTAGAAGCCATTGTTCAAGCTCCACCCGAGCCGGGCGATTACCTTCTTGAATGGGACCTCGTACAAGAGCGAGTTGCATGGTTCTACGAGAAGACCAAGACACGTATCGAGCCGACGCCGCATAGAGTGGATGAAGCCACGGCAGGACAGCAAAGACCCCCATTAGGGTCTCCTAACCAACGCCAGGTATCCGTCGAACAAATGGAGAACTCAGATACGTCAACTGTGCCACGCACTAAGCTCTGGAGCGCGGCCTTCGCCATGTTCCGTGACCATCCTATCACTGGAGTGGGGCCTGACGGGTTCCGCAATCTATATGGCAAATATGCAGGTGTTACCCAGTGGAGTAAGAATATATATACAAATAATACCTATATCGAGATGTTCACTAACCTGGGCCTGATTGGTGGCCTTGCGTTCCTACTCATCGTTGGCCTGGCTATATGGCGTTCGGTACGTAATATCTTGCGCGAGCCTGTGGATGCGCTCTGGGTTGTAACGGTCGGCATGACCGCCGGGCTTGCGGCGTTCTTCTTCCACGGATTTTTAGATTACTTCCTATTTTCGACGCCAATTTATATAATCTTCTGGTTTGCGATGGCGGTAAGTGTGTTTTGGCCCAGGTTAGTATCCCCTTCGGGAATTACGAATTACGAATTACGAATTAGAGAGAGTTATTCAATTCGTAATTCGTAATTGGAGAGATAGAACCATGCGGATAGGTTTCGAGGCATCAGCCCTCCAGGGTTATAAATCAGGGGTCGGGTACTACACAGAGAATTTGCTGAGTAGTATCATGCGGGCCGCGCCTGAGCACGATTACGTTCTCTTCTCGAACCGAGAGATGGACAGCAGTTGGGGGCGGCTTGGCACAGAGCGGCTGTATGAAAAGCGCCACTTCCCTGTGCGCGCCCTTTGGATGCAGGCGATGCTGCCAGGCTCGTTGCGTGATGTGCAGCCTGATGTATGTCATTTCACCAACTACCTTGCTCCACTCTCATGCGACTGCCCACAGATCGTCACCATCTACGATATGACGGTCTTTATCACTCCGCGCTACCACCACTTCAAGAAGTTAGTGCTTGACCGTACCCTCATACCGAGGGTAGCCCAGAGAGCGGATGCCATTATCACAGTTTCAAACAGCGCCCGTTACGATATTTTGCGCCATCTGAAGGTGCCCCGCGAGAAGGTGAAGGTAATCATGGGTGCTGTTTCCTCTCATTTTCGTCCTGTTACCGAGCAGGCCCAACTCGATGCCGTGCGCGCCAAATATGGCCTGCACCAGCCCTTCATCCTGTATGTCGGCACAATCGAGCCTCGCAAGAACCTCACGCGCCTCATACAAGCTTTCTCCGATCTCAAAAAGAGTGGATTGCCCCACAAACTGGTAATAGTCGGGCAACAAGGCTGGCAAGTCGGACCGATCTTTGCCGAGGTGGAGCGGTTGGGGCTGTCAAAGGACGTAATTTTCACGGGCTACGTTCCGCTCGAAGACTTGCCTGCCCTCTATTCGCTGTGCGAGTCGATGGCTTTCCCCTCGCTGTACGAAGGCTTTGGGCTGCCTGTGTTGGAAGCTATGGCGTGCGGGGCTGCGGTTGTCACCTCCCGGTCGTCTTCCCTGATTGAAGTAGCGGGAGAGGCGGCGTTACTTGTTAATCCCCTCTCAGTCGCTGAGATAGCTGATAGCCTCCTTTGCCTCCATCGGGACCCCGACCTGCGGGCTAAATTGCGGGCGCACGGTATTGTCAGGGCTTCCCAGTTCACATGGGAAGCAGCCGCCCGCTCAACTCTCGACCTCTACGAGAAGGTAGCCGCGCGTCCTTCGGGAATTACGAATTACAAATTACGAATTACGAGTTAGCCGTCAGCCGTCAGCCGTCAGCTATCAGCTACAAACTAAACCAAGAATAACTCTGCATACTGATGCTCCCTCTGCATACTGATGCGTTTAATTCGTAATTCGTAATTCGATGATATAATACCCCTCGATGAATCCACTCACTTATTGGTGTGGCTAGGACCACCGTGACCCCCTGGAAGCGGAATTGATGGTCGCATTGCAACAAAATCCTGAGCAAAGGTAAACAACATACCTAATGACAGACATGCAGATACAGACGCCCGAATGGGTGCGCGACGCCGTCTTTTACCAGATATTCCCTGACAGGTTTGCGATCAGCGACAAGCTTCGCAAGCCGCGCAACCTCGAAAGTTGGGACAGCCAGCCCACCAACCACGGCTTCAAAGGTGGAGACCTTCTGGGTGTGGTCGAGCATCTCGATTATCTGGTCGATCTGGGCATCAACGCTATCTACTTCAATCCGGTGTTCCAGTCGGCCTCAAACCACCGTTATCACACTTACGATTACTATAATATAGACCCGCTCCTGGGGGGCAACAAGGCATTCCGAGTGCTGTTAGATGCGGCTCATGAGCGCGGTATCAAGGTGGTGCTCGATGGTGTATTCAACCACGCTAGCCGGGGCTTCTTCCAGTTCCAGGACATACTGGAGAATGGCCCATATTCTCCCTATATCGACTGGTTCAACATACACAAATGGCCTTTGAATGCGTATGAGTCGAGCCAGCCACCCAACTATGATGCCTGGTGGCACCTTCCCGCTTTGCCCAAGTTCAACATCGAGAACCAGGCGGTGCGCGAGTACCTTCTAGGCATAGGAGAGTACTGGATAGAGTTTGGTATCGACGGTTGGCGGCTCGATGTGCCCGCCGAGATAAAGGACGACGCATTCTGGCATGAGTTTCGCCGCCGGGTGAAGCGCGCTAACCCCGACGCTTACATAGTGGGCGAAATCTGGCACGATGCCCGCCACTGGCTCAAGGGTGACCAGTTCGACGCGGTGATGAATTACCTCTTCACCAAGCTGTGCATCGAGTTTTTCATCGTCGATGATGTGGACCCGGAGCTTGTAAAAGGGAGTTCTCTTGCTCCGGTGCGCGACATCTGGGCAGCCGAGTTTGCCCAGGAGATAGAGGCGCTCTGGAAGCTTTACCCGCCCGAAGTACGCGACGTGCAACTAAACCTGCTCGATAGCCACGACACTGCACGGTACATAACGATGGCCCACGGGGACACTGACGCTCTCAAGCTGGCTACCCTCTTCCAGATGGTATCTCCCGGCGCTCCCTGCATCTACTACGGTGACGAGATCGGCCTCTCCGGTGGGCGCGACCCTTATTGTCGTGCTTCTTTCCCCTGGGATGAGGAGCGATGGGATCGTGGTTTGCTGGACTACATCAAGAAAGCCATCTCCCTGCGGCATACATATCCCTCACTGAGGCGCGGCAGTTACCATACTCTCTGCGCGGAGGGCGCTGCTTACGCCATCGCGCGCCAACTGGGGGATGAGAGTGTGCTGGTGGTGTTCAACGTGGGCCGCGAAGGGTGGGGCGCAAATATCCCAACGTTCGGGCTAGTGCCTGATGATGCTGTACTGACCGATGCCCTGACTGGGCAGGATTATTCAGTCGGCACGGGCCACATCACCGCACATGTGCCTGCGCGCACTGCCCTTGTGCTTACCTTTACGAGTGGTTAGTTCAAGCTTCAAGGTTAGAATGCCATACAACCTTTGAACTAATCTATCGCCTCGTCGCAGACGGTGTGGTAGGAGCACATACGGCACTTTGCAGGCACATCATGACTGCGATGTACCTCATGCTGCTTCGCGGCTTCGCGCATCTCTTCTATGACGGAGATGAGGTGCTGCCTCGTCTGGCTATTGTAGTCTACCCTGAACGTCTCTGCCTTGTAGCGTAACAGCCCGTAAGGTGGGCGTTTGCCCTCTTGTTCTTCGAGGAGCAGGCAATATGCAAGCACCTGCAACAGGTGTGACTGCCTCGGTTCGGTGTCCGTCCTCGATGGCTTGACCTCTACAGGCACTAGCCCATCGTCTGTTTCGATTATATAATCCGGTGTGCCGGTCAGCCCGAACCTGTATGATGTGAGTGGCGAGCCTCTTCGCTCCGCGTTCGTATCGGATAGCAGCACTTGCCCTCGCGGCAGCCCGCTCTCGCGCCTCAGTCTCGCCGACCACGCCAGAAGCACAACGGCCCCAACCAGTAAGCAGCCCCCAACAAACCATACCCACCACATGGCCTGATTATATCACCCGCAGCTTGTAAAGTAATTACGAATTACGAATTAGATATTACGTTTCACATTTCACGTAAAATTCATAATTCGTAATTCCCGGCGCTCGGCAGTGATGCCTAGACTTTAGGTCCCGCGCCTCTCACTCCCTCTGTCACCTGGTCAGCGAACTTCTTGAAGTTTTCTTGGAAGCGTTGGGCGAGGTCGTGGGCGGCTGCGTCGTAGGAGTCCTTGTCGCCCCAGGTGTTTCGAGGCCACAGCACTTCGTCGGGGGCGCCCGGACAACTTGTGGGCACATGGAAGCCGAAGGTAGGATCAGGCTTGGTTCCCATCTGCGCGAGCGAGCCGTTCAGGGCCGCATTGACCATCGCCCTTGTATACGCGATGCTCATGCGCTTACCCGTGCCGAATGGCCCACCTGTCCAGCCTGTGTTTACCAGCCATACGTGCGAGCCGTGCTGCCTGATCTTCTCACCGAGTTGGCGGGCATAAGTCATTGGCGGCAACGGCAGGAAGGGCGACCCGAAGCAGGCGCTAAACTCCGGCTCAGGCTTGGTCACTCCGCGCTCGGTGCCTGCCAGCTTGGCTGTATAGCCGCTCAGGAAGTAGTACATCGCCTGCTCCGGCGTCAGTTTGGCGATAGGCGGCATCACTCCGAAGGCGTCGGCGGTGAGCATCATTATATTCTTGGGGTGTCCGCCTGTTCCCGTGGGTGAGGCGTTGGGGATGAAGTAGATAGGATAGGCTGACCTTGTATTCTCGGTCAGTTTGTCGCTATCGAGGTCAAGCTCGCGTGTTTCCGGGTCCATCACTACATTTTCGAGGACCGTTCCAAATCTGTGCGACGCGCTCCAGATGTCAGGCTCTGCCGTTTGTGACAACTTTATCACCTTAGCGTAGCAACCACCCTCGAAGTTGAAGACGCCTCGGTCGCTCCACCCGGTCTCATCGTCCCCTATCAGGGTGCGGGTTTTGTCAGCCGATAGCGTAGTCTTGCCCGTGCCGGATAAGCCGAAGAAGAGTGCGCTGTCGCCATCCGGCCCGATATTCGCAGAGCAATGCATTGGCATCACTCCCCGCATCGGCAGCATATAATTCATAACTGTGAACATCGACTTCTTGATCTCGCCCGCGTATCTCGTGCCGCCAATCAGCACTAACTTTTGGCCCAGGTTGAGCAAAACGAATACGTCTGAGTGGGTGCCGTCGGTCGCAGGGTCTGCCTTGAAAGAAGGCACGTTTATGACCGTGAAATCAGCCTCGAACTCAGCAAGATCTTCCTTATTGGGGCGTATAAAGAGGTTGCGGGAGAAGAGATTGGCCCAGGCGGTCTCTGTGCAGATACGCACCGATAGGCGGTAGTCCGGGTCGGCCCCAACGTACAGGTCTTGCACATATAGCTCTTTATCTTCGAGGTACTGGAGCATCCTATCCCTGAGCGCGTTGAACTTCTCCTCGCTCATAGGCTTGTTGACATTCCCCCACCATATTTTGTCGATGCTCGACTCTTCTTCCACCACGAACTTATCTTTGGGTGAGCGTCCCGTATACTGGCCTGTGCTCACGACTATAGGGCCGGAGCCGCCGATGTGGGCCTCGCCATTGCGGATCGCATCTTCATAGAGCGCGGCGACGTTCAGGTTATGCTTAGCGTCCGTTATTTTCACCTTAGTTTGTTCCCCACCAACCGTTGCGGTGTTTTGCATGAACAACCTCCTCGTTGCGCATCACCTTATCTGTAGGCCGCATTACGCGGTGTTCGCCTTGTAAGAGGCGGTTATTGCTTACTATTCTTGGACTACTGTTTAGGAATTGTATAGGAGATAGGCAACTTTGACAACCCGAAGGGTCTTAGGGCTTATGAGGTCTTGCATGCAAAAGAAGAAGGAAGACCATTCGGTCTTCCTTCTTCTGGCTTGGGCCTTACGGCCTTCGCCTACTAGGCAGAAGGCAAGTAACCTCACCTTCTGCTGCTACAAACTTGACTAACTTATCTAATCTCAGGCAAACCCGGTTCACAGTCGAGTGGGAAGAATGTGTTTGCCACTATCTTCGATGCCTGTCCCCTTGTCACATTGGCGCACCATCGGAAGTATGGTCGACGTGCCGCGTCGCATG
>JBDSDS010000061.1:0-4311 GCA_039920445.1 Chloroflexia bacterium | reverse complement strand
GATCTGACTAACATTGCTGTCGAAGTTTGCTATAAGGTCAGAAATCTGCTGCGAGATCAGGGGCACAAGCAAGAAACCAACTAACGTAAAGGCCACCGCTAAGGCTAGGTAGACCACCGCAACTGACAAAGTGAACGGCAGGCCACGCGCTGTGAGCCAACGCGCGAGGGGCCTCAAGATGAAAGCGAGGAGCCAGGAGAGGACAAAGAGGAGGATGACGTTGGAGAACTGGATAACGAACATCCAGACCTGGCCCGCCAGCCATGCGGAGGCGATGATAACAAGCAGCACAATCAGCGCCTGGAGCCAACGATTATTCTGCATTATCCCCTCCGCCTAAATTGTAAGCCAGAATCACTTCTATCACACGCGAGGTTTAGCCAGCGCGGGTGCCACAGTTGGTACAAAACGTCGCGCCTGGAAGCATTGCCAAGCCGCAATTGGAACAGACACTTTCCTCGCCACTCGCCTCGCTACTCGAAAGAGGGGAAAGGTCCTCATTGCTATCGCTTATCGGCGGGGCAGTCGTGCCAGGAGCGGCCGTTGCGCCCGATACAGGCTCTTGACCTCCGAGCCAGGAAGCTTCCGGCGACGACGCTGACGAACCGCTCTGCAATGATGCCGGCTCGGCAACCCTTTCCTCAGGTATGGCAGCACGCGGTCTGTCCCAGATTGGAACAGGCTCGGTTGCGACCTGGACATCTGTTTGAGCATCCAATCTAGTTGCGCTAACGGCGGATACCGGCAGGGCAACCGTTGCGGCGCCTGTGCTTACAGGTAAAGTGTGGGTGTCACTTGTCGTAGGCGGAGGGGTCGGCGTCCAGTCACTGGCGGCGGACGGACGCTCGACAGCAGCCCTGGCACGGCGCAAAGGAGAAAGCAACGCATAGAGAGTGCCAAGTAGGGCAAGCGCCACCGGGAACCAACCTGCCCAGATCATGAAGCCCTGAGAAATGCTGTTCTGATATATGGGGCTTGACGGCTGCGAGCTATCAAGGCTCACGTATGCATAGCGTAAGACCCAGCCCGCCAGTGCCGCACCGTTCAGCGCGCCCAAAACGCCACCCAGCAATCGTGTCCCTGCGGAAGTGGGTCTATCTGCCAGGCTGCCTCCCAGCATATAGCCCACAAACAGCGTTACAGTCCCAATGACCAACAGGCCAAGAGAAAACTGTGCCGACCCGAGATCGGTACCGATAAAGGCATCCTTAATACCCCCGGCCCAAATCGCTGCCCACTGCTGGACAATCAGCGCGCCGAGCGTAATCGCGGCGGCGACAACAAGCTCGCGTCTCACGCCTCTCAGCAGACCTAGTATAGCAAGCAGGGCCGTTACAGCTACGGGGAGCCAGATAGTCAATACTTCATTAGGCACGGTCATGCAGGATTATCCTCAGGTAAGAGGCGAACTCAGTACCTAGCGGTAAGAGACGCGTCAGCAATCTCCCGCATTATATCACGGCCTGCTCGCCCTGTCATAGTGACTCGCTTCGGGCATGATTAATGCCTTGTCGTCGCCCCTCACTCCGAACCTGCGGCGCAGAAGGTTAGGGGCCAGTCGCGGAAGTCGGCAGGCGTGACTACCCAGACAGGGATAGCTCGGCAGCAGTCAGCGCCTCGGCGTCATCATCGTCGGGCGGCGCACTCCATGCAGGCGTTGTGATACGCATGAATATTGGGTTCTTGGTGAACGTCCAGGCATGTCCATCCCATCTCTGCACGCGTATCACATTGCCGGGCCGTAGTTCGACTGTCCAATTGTGTCTAAAGCCCACGCCGCTCACGATCTTGTGCCGCAGCAGTTTGCTATGTCCAACTTTGTCGTATTTGTGAACGCTGACAAGCCTGGCGTCCGAGCCTAGTGTTCGTATGTCGTCTGGATCAAGCAAGCTGGAGAATCCTGCCATCGTCCACCAGACACGCATTCTACCATCACTCGCGGACCCCTCAACAAGGCCGGGCCCCAGTCTCTCGCACGGTACAAGGTCCCCATCAGGAGATTGTACGCCATGAATAATAGTGGCGCACGTCACGACGGAGCCTTTATTAAGTATCTGCTTCGTTACTCCTATATCCACGCCGCCTACCATCTTACTCTTTTTCACTGATCTTTATTATACCACCGGGTGTTGCAATCGCTACATTCCGTTGGCCGTAAACTAACCTGCTGGGAACTATTGAGTTGAGTGACGACGATGCAGGGCTACTATGTCCGAAGGCTTGACCTCATAGCCAGGCCATTCCTTCCCGAGCAGATAACACAGGACATAGTGTGCGTCACGTCTGATACGCGAATTAGCATCCTGAGAGTACATAGCTGCAATATCATCTATATGCGATATGTCCCCAAGCATCGAGAGGGCGAGGGTTGCGTAACAATAGCAGCTAAGCGCGTCCTGACCACGCCACCAGGCCGTCCAATCGCGTATCTTCAGTTCCTCTGCCGCGCCGGAGTCAAAGAGAGGCGAGGGTGAATCTTGTGCCGAAACGTCCCTGAGCGATGCCAGCCGAGTCTGTAACGCTCTATCTCGCCTGGCACCCGCGATCGTGCCATATCTTGTCACGCCCCCAAGCTCCAATATAAGCAAGAACTGACCGAGCCATGCCTCCGGGCTGTTTTCGGACATCATGGCGAGTTGGCTGACAAGAGCGGCCTCCTCACTTTCGTCCAGAGGATCATCAATTTCATCAGCCGAGGAGTAGCTCGACGATTCGTCTGAGTCGCTCTTGCGGAACTTCGACGTCAGTCTTGAGAGTGCCTGTTTCGGTGTCCAGTTCGACATCAAGTATCTCCTAGCGTTCTAACCTGCCATCTTCCGGCGCAGGAATCCGCCCGTGAGCAGAAGCGCCACAGCCATAAGAATCGGCAACCAGCCATGGTCAACCATAGCGCCTGCTTGCGGCAAGGAGGAGGTGATGGTGAAGACTGACGCGCCTCCTTCGGCAATGTCATATCCATATTTATTAGTTACCCGAAGAGTAAGACCTCGATTGGCGATGTGGCTACCGTCCGGCAAGTGACTGGGAATAGTTACCATAGTGCTGAAATAGGCATCGCCCGGGAGATTGACTCCTGCCAGGGGCTTACCGATGGGCTGAAACGTGGGTGGGCCGACATCATTGCCTGAGTACGGGATGGAAAGACCAGGCTGGAGGAAGAACGGAGCACCGCTGTAACATTGACTTACCTCTATACGAACGAGCGTACCCGGACCACCACTCTCGGGAATAAAGTTAACAGCGCACACCGTGGAAAGTGCGGATGCTTGGGCCGCACTCCCAATGCAGCCTAACGTTAAGAACACAAATATGATCCGAATTAACATTAGTCCCTCCTTTAGCCTAGCAGCAGTTCAACAATACGTCGTAACCTTTCGGCGGGTACCGCGACATCAGTTTTGAGAGCTCCTGTTTCGGCGTCCAGCTCGACATCAAGTATCTCCTCGAAAAGCTCTTGCTTGTGGTAAAGCACGTCCAGCACGCGCTGTTCGATTGTATTGGCCGCGATGATGTTTATCACGTTCACAGGGTTGGTCTGACCGATGCGGTGAGCACGTCCAATGCGCTGCTCAACTCTCGCCGGATTCCACGGAAGGTCCAGGTTTATCACGTACGACGCGGCCTGCAAATTCAATCCCAGCCCACCCGCGTCCGTCGAGATGAAAATCATCGTGTCGGAGTCGGTCATGAATTGTTCGATTATGCGCTCGCGTGCGCGAATACCTAAACCACCATGCAAACGCACACTCTTCAACGGCAGTTTGGAGAGCGCATCCTGCGCGTGGCGCGTCATCCTTTCCCACTGAGAGAAGATCAGCATCTTGTGTCCTTCGGATGCTATCTCCTCGACGAGAGCGGGGAGTTCGCGCAGCTTGCTGGAAGATATTACGTTTGAGTCAACCAATTGGGCAGCTGTGGCTGCTTCTCGCAGGCGCGTAAGCAGGCTGAGGGCGACTGCGCTCTGGTGCGAGTTCCACTCGGGAGTACGTAGTAATTCAGCCAGTTGCTTTTCGAGGGGGCGATAGAGACGCTCCTGCTCGGTGTCAAGTTCCAGCCAGAAGTCGTTGTCGATGCGCTCCGGCAGGTCTTTCAGCACGTCCGCTTTACGCCGCCTTAGAAGGATCGGCGCAATGGCCCGCCGCACGCCCGCGAGATCCTTGTAACCGATGATACCGCCCCACTCGTCCTTGATAATGTGCTGCGCCATGAACTGCCAGGGCGGGCCGAGAAGCTTGTCGTCTAGGAACTCAACAATGCTATAAAGCTCCTCCAGCCTGTTTTCGAGTGGTGTGCCCGTCAATACAAACGCGA
>JBDSDS010000060.1:0-2880 GCA_039920445.1 Chloroflexia bacterium | reverse complement strand
GCGTCGACCTGGAAGCCCTCAGGAATCTACTCCAGCCGGGCGAGGGGAATGACTTTTCGAGCATTCTAAACATACTCAATATCTTCTCCGGCGGCGCGCTTCAGAACTTCAGCGTGGCGTCGATGGGCGTCTACCCATACATCACCGCTTCGATTATTATCCAGCTCCTCACCGGCGTGATCCCGCGCCTGACAGAACTGAGCAAAGAAGGGGAAGCAGGCCGTAACCAGATTAACAAATATACCCACTGGCTGACGATTCCATTGGCGGCGCTCCAGGCATTCGGCCAGACGCAGCTCCTTCAGTCACAGTTCGGGGCGTTGCCCGGCTTCGGCCTCTTCGGCCCGAACTGGCTTGCCAGCCTTGTAGTTATCATCAGCCTTGTAGCGGGCACGATGTTCCTGGTCTGGGTGGGTGAGCTGATCACCGAGAAGGGCATAGGCCAGGGTATCTCGATCATCATCTTCGGTGGTATCGTTTCGGGCATCCCGGCCCAGCTTGTCACGTTATGGACGACGGGCGAGGGGGGTGCTGGTATATTCAGCGTTGCGCTTTACATAATACTTGGCCTCATAACAGTGGTCGGTATTATCCTGATCAACGAAGGCCAGCGCCGCATTCCGGTTCACTACTCGCGCAGCATTATGCGCGGCGGACGGATGATGCGGCAGGCCGGAAGCTCGTTCATACCGTTGCGGGTCAACTCCTCCGGTATGATCCCGCTCATCTTCGCTTTGTCGATTATGTCGTTCCCGGCCATTGTCGCGGGCTTCTTCACGACCGCTCAGACTCCGTGGGTGCGAGACGTGGCGCTTGCGATCTACGGCTTCTTCCAGCCGGCCTCTCTGCCGTACAATGTTGTCTATTTCCTGATGGTGGTGCTGTTTACCTTCTTCTACACAAGCGTGGTGTTCCAGCAACAGCGCATCGCAGAGAACCTACAGAAGTCGGGCGGCGCGGTCCCAGGCATACGGCCTGGCCCGAACACCGATCGCTTCCTCAATACCGTGCTGACGCGCATTACAGTGGCAGGCGCTATCTTCCTGGGAACGGTGGCGGTTGCTCCTTACCTCGCTTCCATCATAACGGGCATCGCAGCCCTCACCTTTAGCTCAACGGCCCTCCTCATCGTCGTAGGCGTGGCTATCGACACCATGAAGCAGCTTGAAGCCCAGCTCCTCATGCGCCGCTACGAGGGCTTCATAAACCGCTAGTTTGCAGGAGACGCGAAACGTGGAACGTGAACGTCAAGAGCCTCACGTTTCACGTTTCACGCTTCATGTAGCCTGTGACAACGGAGTCATAGTCAGATGATAATCTTACTGTTCGGAGCGCCGGGGGCCGGTAAAGGGACCCAGTCGGAGGTTCTGCACGACCGCCTCCAGATGCTCCATATATCAAGCGGTGACCTTTTGCGGGACCACCGCAAGCGTAACACCGAGCTTGGTGTGATCGCTGAAGAGTACATGCACCGAGGGGAGCTGGTACCGGACGACCTTATTATAGAAATGATAATAGATAGGCTGTCTGCTACAGACGCCCGGAATGGTGTCCTGCTCGACGGCTTCCCACGGAATCTCGCACAGGCCGCAGCCCTGGATGAGGCGCTTGACGAAAGGGGTAGGCGCGTCAACGCCGCACTTTACATAAACGTAGCTTATAACGTGCTTACTGACCGGCTTTCCGGTAGGCTGACATGCAAGAACTATGGGCATGTGTTTCATGAGAAGTTTGCTCCACCTCAGCAGCCCGGGATTTGTGACATCTGTGGCGGAGAGCTTTACCAACGTGATGATGATAAGCGAGAAACAGCAACTAAGAGGCTGTCCGTCTATTTCGAGCAGACGCAACCGATAATTCAATACTATCGTGAGAAGCATATCCTGTGCGAAGTAAACGGCGACCAGCCGGTGGAAAAGGTAACGCAGGCGTTGATGGTTTGTTTGAGATGATACTTGAAACGCTAATTAGGTAAAGATGGCAATATATCTGAAATCACAAAAAGATATCGAGTTGATGCGCAAGGCCGGGCAGATCGTCGGCCAGACTTTGCAGCTTCTTGCCGAGCACGTCAAGCCTGGCGTTACGACGCGCGAGCTTGATGATATGGCGTACAAGTTCATCACCAGTAAAGGTGCTATCCCCACCTTCAAGGGCTACCATCCATTTCGGGACATCTCTCCTTTTCCTGGTAGCATCTGCGCCTCGGTCAACGAGGAGATAGTGCATGGCATTCCGAGTGACCGCGTTCTCAAAGAAGGGGATGTTATCGCACTTGACTGTGGCGCGATTTATCGTGGCTTCCACGGCGATTCGGCGGTGACAGTACCGGTCGGCAAGGTCAGTCCGGAGATCGAGAATCTGCTCAAGACGGGCAAGGCATCCCTCCATGCCGGTATCGAAAAGGCGCGGCCCGGCGTGCGGCTGGGCGATCTGTCGCACTCTATAGAGGTGCGAATCATGCAGGGCGGCGATTACGGCATCGTACGTGAGTATGGGGGCCACGGTATTGGTCGGAGTCTTTGGGAAGAGCCTTCAGTGCCCAACTTTGGCCTTGCTGGCAAGGGGATCCCACTTAGGGCCGGGATGGTAATCGCCATCGAGCCTATGCTCAACATGGGTACTTACGAGACCGAGACCCTCGACGACGGCTGGACAGTGGTAACGAAAGACCGCAAGCCGTCTGTGCATTTCGAGCACACGGTAGCTATCACCGAGGACGGCCCGCAGATTTTGACTTTGCCATAGAGTTATGATATAATTAGCGTTTGGCGCTGCCTTTCATGACGCGCAAAAGTGGGTCACGAAACAGCAGCCTGGAAATGACTAGGAAGCAGACAACGGAAAGCGATTATGAGCCCTTCACTACGTTCGAGGGTA
>JBDSDS010000059.1:0-2899 GCA_039920445.1 Chloroflexia bacterium | reverse complement strand
AGTATTTCATGTTATATTGAAGCCGGTTTGGAAGGAGGTTACTGTGCGCGCAGACCGCTTGTTATCATTGCTTATGCTTCTCCAGGCTAGAGGCAGGATGACTGCCGAAGACCTCGCCATTGAACTGGAAGTCTCTGAGCGGACGATATACCGGGACTTGGAAGCCCTCAGCGCGTCGGGAGTGCCGGTGCTGACAGAGCGGGGACCGGGAGGCGGGTGCATGCTGCCCGAAAGGTACAGGACCAATCTCACCGGGCTGACCGAGTCGGAGGTGCGTGGCCTCTTCCTGTCGGTTGCTCCCGGCCCGCTTGCTGACCTGGGGCTTGGCAAGGCAATAGATGCTGCCATGCTGAAGCTATCGGCGTCTCTTCCCACGATCCATAAGCGCGATCTTGAGCGGGTGCGCGGGCGGATACATATAGACGCCGCCGGGTGGCTCAGGCCGGAAGAGCCGGTCCCACACCTCAAGACCATAGAAGACGCAGTCTGGCAGGAGAGGAGGCTGGGGATCAGCTATACGCGCAGTAACAATACCCGTATCAAGCGCTACGTTCACCCTTATGGGCTTGTCGCCAAGGCGGGTGTGTGGTACCTCGTAGCCGCGACCCGCTCCAATGTGCTTACCTATCGAGTGTCACGCATTAGAGCGGCGGAGATGCTGGACGACCGCTTCGATCGGCCAAAGGATTTCAACCTGCCGGTCTATTGGGCGCGGCAATGCCACGAGTTCGAGGCGAACATGCCCTGTTACACGGTTGAAGTGCGTGTGGCTCCCGACTGTGCCTCTTTTCTGCCGACTTTCCTGGGTGAGTGGGTGCGCGGTCTGATAGATAACGCCGCGCCACCTGATCCCGAAGGCTGGATTACCCTGACCCTCACTTTCGAGAGCTTTGAGATGGCGCGCGCCAACATGCTTGCTATGGGCACCGGAGTTGAAGTCATAGAACCACCCGAGTTGCGACACAGCGTTGTGGGCGCGGCGCGCAGTATTGTCAATTATTACGTAGGTTAACCCGTTAACTCACATCAGGGCACAAGCGCCAGGTCAAAGGTGGCCTCGGTCTCACCTTGTTTGGGATAGAACTGCGTGGTGAAGGTCCTGTAGCCATCTACCGAGACTTTCAGGTGTATATGGGGAGGGCGACCTTCGTAGCCAGGAGGGAAGTTGCTCTCGAAAGTGTATTCTCCTACGGCATTAGCATAAAGAGTTGCGCGGTGGGCGTCGTCGTACTCTGCGTTCGAGTTTACTTGCCAAAACTCAATCTTCGCACCTGCCAGTGGCTGGCAATCAGAGCTTCGTTTTACCACACCCCTCAGTATATGCCCCTCGCCGATGGAAGCGCGCTGGGGCGCATCAGGTTTGTAGAAAGGCCCTTCGCCATCTGCCTGGGTTGGAGTGCAGCCTGTTACGGGGCCGCTTGTTACTGCCGAGGTTGGCTGTGTGCCTGGGATCTCGATCGTAATAGGAGATGACTCTGGTGGAGGAGTACCTGTTGCAACTATTACCACAGGTGTATCTGTAGGTGCGACGACTATTGTGTTGATGCCCGGTATTTGCGTTCCAGCAGAGCTTGTAGGACCGTTTGGTGGCTGAGGGGTCGGCGTCAAATCGCACGCCGTAAACATCAAGGCTATTAGTGCTATAGCAATATATTGTTGCTTGCTTAATCTTTTCATTGACTCTTCACTTTCTACATTGGCCGAGGCATGCATGATACGCCATGCCCCGGTAAAAGATCGTTATATACCTAGTTTTAGCATCTCCCGTACCCTGGGCACAAGCTCTTCGATAGGCACGCGCACCTGGTTCATGCTGTCGCGGTCACGAATCGTGACGGCATTGTCGTTGAGCGTCTCGAAATCGACGGTGACGCAGAGGGGCGTGCCGATCTCGTCCTGGCGGCGGTATCGCTTGCCTATAGAGCCTGTATCGTCATACTGGCTCATAAAGTGCGGGCGCACCAGCGAGTGTATCTTGCGGGCATCTTCCGCCAGTTTTTTGGAGAGCGGGAGGATGGCTACTTTGATCGGCGCGACTTCGGGGTGGAAGCGCATCACGACCCGCGTTTCATCTTTGTCCGGCTCCTCGTGGTAGGCGTTGAGCATCAGGATAAGCATGATGCGGTCGACGCCGACGGCAGGCTCGATTACGTAGGGGGTGATATGCTCGTTGGTTTCCTCGTCGAAGTAGGTGAGGTCTTTGTTGCTTTCTTCCGAGTGCTTGCGTAGGTCGAAGTCGCCCCGGTTGGCGACGCCCTCAAGCTCGCCCCAGCCCCAGGGAAAGTTATACTCGATGTCGGTTGTGCCCTTTGCGTAGTGGGCAAGCTCCGCCTTTTCGTGCTCGCGCAGGCGCAGGCTATCAGGCTTGACGCCGAGGTTGATGTACCACTGATAGCGGGCCTCTACCCAGCGCTTGTGCCATTCTTCATCGGTGCCGGGACGCACGAAGAACTCCATCTCCATCTGCTCGAACTCCCGAGTGCGAAAGATGAAGTTGCCGGGCGTGATCTCATTGCGGAATGCCTTGCCCTGCTGGGCGATACCGAACGGCAGCTTGCGGCGCATCGACTGCTGCGTGTTGAAGAAGTTGACGAAGATGCCCTGAGCGGTCTCCGGGCGCAGATAAGCAACCGCTGCGCTGTCCTCCACCGGGCCTACGAACGTTTTGAACATCATGTTGAACTGGCGCGCCTCGGTCAATTCGCCACCGCAGTCCGGACATCGCGGACCTTCGACGTGGTCTGCGCGGAAGCGGTGCTTGCACTGCTTACAGTCGACCATCGGGTCATTGAACTCGGTAAGGTGGCCCGAAGCCTGCCAGACGAGGGGCGACATGAGGATGGCAGAATCGAGGCCCACGATGTCGTCGCGCATCTGCACCATGTCGCGCCACCATAGG
>JBDSDS010000058.1:0-2879 GCA_039920445.1 Chloroflexia bacterium | reverse complement strand
ACGTTCGCATCCACTCGCCCGCGATGAGCCACCCCTGCTACCTCGGCGTAGACACCGCCCGGCGTGAAGAGCTTATCGCCCACCGGATGAGCGTGGCAGAGATCGCCAGGCATATCGGCGCCGACTCCCTCGGCTACCTGAGCCTGCCCGGCCTCTTTCGCGCTGTAGGGAAGAGTACCGACGTGCTTTGCTCCGGCTGCTTCACGGGCGATTACCCTGTGCCTGTTCAATTGGAGTTCGAGGTTAACGCCAAAGTAGCACACGAAACCGCAGGCGCTCACGTCCCCACAAAGGGGCCTGACGGCCAGTTGGAAGTCGCCTTTGAGCAGATCGAGATGGACCTTGATCGTGTGCCTGTGGGGGCCGAACGCCAGTTGTGAAAACAGTCGTCAGTCGTCAGTCGTCAGTTTATCATTTCCTTTGCCCGAAGGAGGCCCCGCGAAGTCCTTCTTCTCAAGCTCGCAAAGGTCGCCTATCTTCTCCAGCACAATATCGGGGTCAGGCTTGCGGTAAGCCTTCGGGTCGTGGGCGTAATGGCCCTGCTTCACCCACACAGTAGTCACCTTGTCGCCCATAAACTCCTTGGCGCTGGCAAGAAGCTTTTCCTTGTCCTCTACCAGCACATAATGTCTACCCGGCAGGCGCTTCATCACGTCCTCAAAGCAGGTCTCCTTGTGAGTATAAATCAGCACGTCGGCAGGTCCGCCCACTGCATCCGTGAGGCCCGCGTTGGCGATCTTACGTGGCTGATAATCGCTATCGCCGTCGGAGAGGATGCCGATTTCGCCTATAGTAGTGAGGTATTTTAGAGCAGGCAGGCTGCCGGGGTAGAGATACTCTTTGTAGGGCCAGTTGTTTATCAGGTCGGCGGCAGATGAAGCCGTTTCTTTCTCTTTCCAGTTGTGGGCGAACCGTTCCAGCGTCTCCGGGTAACTAACGACATCCATCTCTTTGCGTACTTCCTCATACAGCTCCCAGAAGCGTTTCGCGCCTTTCTCGCCAAGCAAAGCAAGTAGCCTTGCCTGCATATCAGCCTTCGAGCGGTCGTTGTCAAGCAGCGTATTGTCAACGTCGAAAAGGAACACAATCGGTGAGGTCTGTTTGTCAACCATAAAACCATCCTTGTATACTTTAGTGATGAGCGATGAGTGACCAGTGACCGGTCGTCGCGCCAGGAAACCGAACGGGTTGTTGCAGTGTATGAAACATAGCGAGAACTATACCACTGTGGATTAGTATGCTCACTTCTGCTCTACAAGCCCCCATGCTAAAGGTCGGCGGCCAGGCGCCGCTATTCGTGCTGCCCTCGGCGGATGGTGGGAAGACAGGTCCTGGCGCACTGAAGAGCAAATATAACATGGTGTTGCTCTTCATCGATGGTGGGCCGGAGGGGAGCCGCTATATTCAGACTGTAGGCCGAATCTATCCTCGCATCCTGGCTGAACATGCAAGGGCCATGGTGGTTATATCACGTTCCTCGCAAGAAGTTGAGACCCTCGCCAAAGAGATGCAGTTAACCTTCCCTCTGCTCGCTGACGAAGGTGGACAGACCACGCGACGCATGCTAGGCGAAAGCAATACAAGTGCCCTCTGCGTGGCCGATAGGTATGGACAGGTCTTCTTCCTGGAGGCGGCTGCCTGTGTGGAACAGTTGCCCGGAGTCGAGGCGGCTCTCGATTGGCTAGAGTTTATTCAGATACAATGTCCGGAGTGAAGTGACGGATCAGAGCGCCACTGGTCGAGTGGCTAGAGAAAGAGGAGAAAGTACATCATGCAATTCAAAATTCGTTCCCCGTTGGCCGCCCTATCGGCCCTCCTCCTCGTGATTGGGGTTGCTTTCGCAGGCTTGCAACCCTCCACATCGGCTGCCCAGGCAAGGGAGGGAGCAGAGGGACTGACGCCCGGCGCACGCATAGAAACGGTACTTACAGGTATGGAAGACCCTGTGGCGATGGCGTTTGACCCAGGCGGGCGTCTCTTTTACACGGAGAAGTCAACTGGCAAGGTGAGGCTCTTCGCAAACGGTGCACTCCAACCGAACCCGGTTATCACCTACAACGTAAGTACCTGCTCAGAGCGCGGCCTACTCGGTATTGCGATAGATCCCAACTTCAATGCAAACCGTTATATTTACGTCTACTACACAGTAGGACCGGGCTGTGGGATCACCGAGAACAAGGTAGCCCGCTTCGTAGAACGTGACGGCGTAGGTTCTAACTCGGTAGATATATTCGCCTCACCCCAGACGGCGGGCAACCACGACGGCGGCAATATCCACTTCGGCCCTGACGGCAAACTTTACATATCCGTTGGCGACAGCGCCAATGCCGCGACAGCCCAGAACCTTGCCTCGAAGAACGGCAAGATACACCGCATCAACCCGGACGGCAGCAACCCCGGCGATAACCCTAACTTCAACCAGCCGGGCGCGCTCGGCTCGATATATGTGTTAGGGCTACGCAACAGCTTCGACTTCGCGTTCGACCCTGTAGTTCGCGGCAGGATATTCGCCAGTGAGAACGGCCCCGGCTGCGACGACGAGATGAACCGCATCGAAGCGGGCTTCAACTACGGCTGGCGCAGTACTGGCATCTGCGAAGGCGGCAACCCGGACCCCAGGTTCAACAACATCGCGCCGCTCTGGTTCCAGGATAATAACGCCTGCTGCGAAGCGCCGACCGGCATCACCGTTTACTCAGGCCACCAGATACCTCAGTGGCGCAATCATCTCTTTATGGCCGCATACACCGGTGGCAAACTGCGCCACTTCTACCTCAACAACGACAGGACATCGGTCACGACCACCAACGTGGTACAGGGCATAACCGCCAACATGGACCTTGAAACCGGACCTGACGGCGCGTTCTGGTACATCGAGG
>JBDSDS010000057.1:0-5174 GCA_039920445.1 Chloroflexia bacterium | reverse complement strand
GAGTGGTAGTATTGTGGACTTTCTTCAGCCTGCTACTTTTCACTTATAGTCGTTCATTCTATGGGCACTATTACATCCAGCTTGCCGCGCCGCTATGCCTGCTGGGTGCGGGTGTGACTTTGCTGCCTCGTATGCTCGCTGATGCACTGGGAGATAGTGTTCGAGGAAAGCAGCGTGCGCGCCTGGTCGGTATTGCCCTGGCTTCCGTAGCTGCACTGGTCTTGCTGCCCCTGGTAAGAGTGCAATGGCAGGGTGTGGCGGAAGAGCACGGCAACCATGACCGCGTATTCGAGATTGTGGGCAGGTATGTGTCAGATGCGGTTCCACCAGGTACGCCTGTGCTGACAACTGACGAGCAATTCAACTTTCTGGCTGCACGACCTCCGAGCCGCAATTCTACTGGGTATCTCATAGACAGTTACGGTCACATGATTTCGCTAGGCCTGGGGCTGGGCACACGCGATTGGGGCGACCTGTGGGCGGCGGCGCTGCGTGGGGAGCATAGTAACGATGTTTATGCTGTGATACAGCGCTTCGCTCCGCAGGCCGATATGCTGGATCGTGCTTCAATGACCGGACTGATAGTTATCCACGACAAGGGCTTTTCGCGGCTGACGCCTGAAACTATCGAGGCTATAGAGAGGACACGCCCGGTTGTCGAGGAGCAATCGCGCTACACAATCTACAGGGCAGCACGGAGGCCAAAATAGGCATAGCGTTCCTTTGCCCAAAATCGTCCCTTATGTTATAATCATCGTTGGCATTAAAAAGGGCATGTCTCTTATGTTTCTATAGATGCCTGGCCGCTAAGGCCGCTTTATCAAACACGCTGTTGGACCTGATAGGTTGTGCATGTTACTCATGTGCCTATCCGGGGTGAAGACAGCGGAAGACACAACAATATGGAGGAAACTTGGTCACATCTAATACGGAAATCGATATGGAAGCGAATATTGAGACGAGCGCGCCTGATGAGATCACTGCACAGCCGGAGCAGCCGGAGCTGGACTCCGCTGAATTGCAGCCACAGGCTGAAATGCGCGAAGAAGAACCACAGCAGCCTATGGAAATGGAAATGCAGTCTGTGGAACCTGAGCCTGTACAGGATATGCCGTCCCCACAGGTTGAGCCTGATGCGCAAGTAGAGCCGCCTCAGCCCCGGCGTGAGGGGCGCGCTGAACGTGGCAATGGCCCTGGCCGCTCGAACGGTGGCGATCAGGGTGAGCACGGCATCAGTATGAAGGCGTTGCTCGAATCGGGTGTTCACTTCGGTCACCAGACCAAGCGCTGGAACCCGAAGATGAAGAGCTACATCTTCACCGAGCGCAACGGCATCCATATTATCGACCTCCAGCAGACCGTCGCCGGCTTGCAGGCAGCGATGAGCTTTGTGAGCGACCTGGTCGCCAACGGCGGTAAGGTGCTGTTTGTGGGTACGAAGAAGCAGGCCCAGGAAACGGTTCGTGAAGAAGCCGAGCGGGCGGGACAACTTTTTGTGAACAAGCGTTGGATGGGCGGAATGCTCACTAACTTTACGACGATTCGCAGTCGTCTGCGCTACCTTGCCAGCCTGGAAGACCGCCAGGCGAGGGGTGAGTTTGCCGACCTTCCGAAAGCAGAGGCACGTAAGCTGGAAGAGCAGATCGAAAAATTGAACAGCCTGTTGGGCGGCATCAAAGAGATGCGCGATATGCCGGATGCATTGTTCATAATTGATCCTCACAGGGAGCGAATTGCTATCACCGAGGCGATAAAGCTTGGCCTGACGGTAGTGGCGATGGTCGATACCAACTGCGACCCTGATGAGGTGGACTACATAATCCCCTCGAACGATGATGCCATTCGTGCGGTGCGCGTTATCACGGCTAAGATGGCCGACGCCGCAATCGAGGGCCAGCAGCGCCGAGAGAGTCGCCGTGCCGACCAGGACGCTGATTACACGATAGAGCCGGGCGAGTACAGCTTCGCCCCTGATGACGAAGAAACGGTTTAAGAAGCACGGTAGTCGGTAGTCGGTGGTCAGTAGTCGGTAACGCTGATGGCAGCTACCAAGTACTGACCACTGACTACCGACTACTAAATTAACACTAGCAATATCATAGGAGGAATAGCAAATTGGACATTTCGGCAACAGCGGTAAAAGAGTTGCGTGAGAAGACGGGCGCGGGCGTTATGGATTGCAAGCGAGCCTTGCAAGATGCCCAGGGAAATATGGAAAAGGCTATAGAGAACTTGCGCGAGAAGGGCCTGTCCAAGCACGCGAAACTAGCAGGTAGGGCAGTGACACAGGGCGTAATCGAGTCTTATATACATACAGGTGGGCGCATCGGGGCGCTGGTTGAGGTCAACTGCGAAACTGACTTTGTTGCTCGCACCGACGAGTTCCGCACTCTGGCGCGTGAGATAGCGATGCAGGTCGCATCGATGGACCCGCAGTCGGTCGGCGCTCTGGATGGGGCTGTCGGCGACGGCAGTGTGCTTTTCAACCAGGAGTACATTCGCGACTCCCGCAAGACGATTCGTGACCTGGTGAAAGAAACAATAGGTAAGGTCGGTGAGAACATCCAGGTCAGCCAATTCAAGCGCTTCGAGGTCGGGGCAACCGCTACGGAAAACCCTGATGACGGAGCAGAGGCAGAACAGCCGGTAGGGTAACAGGTGAGGCGAGACATTACTTGGTGTCTCGCCTTTCTTGTAATCGTTTGCACAACTGAAACGTCCAAAGACTGATAGAATCAAAGTAGCATATTGCTGCCTTCGTTGGCTTAGTGAGGTGCGACTTTGGACGTTACTTTGCTCAACAATCTCTTTGATTTCCAAACCTAAACCTGATAGACTAGGGCAAGCAAGAAACAACAGGGCAGGAGGCAGAGCCATAGTGGAACCGATAGAGCACAGCGATGGCACCACGGCCAACATCCCCAACGGCACGAATGGAGGGGTAGATAGCGCCGCAATGAGCTACTCCAAGACGACGCGCTCAGGCAATGGCATACAGCCTCGCTACAAGCGAGTGCTCCTCAAGCTGAGCGGTGAGGCGCTAGCCGGGGAAGCGGGTTCGGGGATTGATCCTGATATCGTGAACGGCATCGCCGATCAGATCAAGGATGTGGTGGGACATGGTGTGGAAATGGCTATTGTGGTCGGTGGGGGAAATATCTGGCGCGGCATAGCGGCCTCGGCCAAGGGGATGGACCGCGCGCAGGCCGACTACATGGGTATGCTTGCGACCCTGCTGAATGCGCTCGCTTTGCAGGATGCGCTGGAAAAGCGTGAGGTGCATACCCGTGTACAGTCGGCCATTGCAATGCACGAAGTAGCTGAGCCATACATCCGCCGCCGGGCGATACGCCACATGGAGAAGGGGCGGGTAGTTATTCTCGCCGCAGGCACGGGCAACCCCTATTTCAGTACTGACAGCGCCGCTTCGCTTCGCGCTCTTGAGCTTGGAGCCGAAGTGCTTCTCATGGCGAAGAACAGGGTTGACGGCGTTTACTCAGACGATCCGTTCACTAACCCAGAAGCAACCAAGTTCGACACATTGAGTTATAAACAAGCGATAGAGATGGGCTTGCGTGTGATGGACACAACCGCCATGGCCCTTTCTATGGAGAATTACTTGCCCATAGTTGTATTCAACTTGCAGACGCAGGGCAATATCTTGCGAGTAGTTATGGGTGAGCAAGTAGGCACAATCGTTAGTTAATTACGAATTACGAATTACGAATTACAAATGTCGGTTCGTCTAATTCGCAAGAGGGTATTATGATAGAGGAAGTATATAAGGATGCGGAGGACCGCATGAAGAAGGCTATTGAGGCGCTGAAGCGCGATATGTTGAGCATAAGGACGGGGCGGGCAACGCCTGCTCTTATAGACCGGCTACATATCGAATACTATGGCACGCCTACTCCTCTCAACCAGTTGGCGACTATCAATGCGCCGGAGCCGAGATTGCTAGTGGTACAGCCGTTCGATAAAGGCACGCTTGCGTTGATAGAGAAAGCGCTTCAGAAGGGGGATATGGGATTCAATCCATCCAATGATGGGCGCGTGATACGCATCCCCATTCCTCCGCTTACAGAAGACCGCCGCCGCGATATGGTGAAGCAGGTCAAGCACAAAGTTGAGGAAGGACGAGTGTCTATACGTAATGTCCGCCGTGATGTGATGCACGACCTGAAGGAGATGGAAACTGAGAAGATGATCTCCGAAGACGAACACAAGCGTGGCGCTGACAAGATCGAAGAGATTGTGCATAAATATATCCGCGAGGCAGAGCATGTGGGCGACGCCAAAGAAGCGGAGGTCATGGAAGTTTGAAGCTGAAAAGGGGAGGATTGCAGCGAGGACTGAATGTAGGAATATGTACGTGTGGAGCCGAGTTGCGCCAGGCCCGCCTCCCTGAATTCAGTGGAGCGTCTGGCGGTGTTAGGATTGTATTCTCAGGGTTGCCGTGCCTTGAGTGCCCAATGGGCGGCCATATCAGGATTTATCCGTACTGGGCATACTCGGAGGAAGAGTTCTATAATGCCTTGTTTGATTGGTTCTTTAATGGCGAGGGCATCCAATGGCCGGCTCAATCTGTTGAAAAGGGGTTTCTAAGGACAAAGAATAGCTGCTCTGACTGCGATGGGGTCCTAGATAATGGGGCGAAGGAGTACAAGAGGTTCAAAAGCCGTATTGACCCCAAAGTTATGTCTCCCTTCGAGATAGCAGCTGAGGTTCCCATCGTAACCTGTTCATCTTGTGGTCTTCAGCAGGTTTACGGAGATCCCGTTACAGATGGAGCGTTTCTGAATCAGCTATTGCGTCAGACTATTATAGAAGCGTTCGCCACAGTTCATCTAGAACCCTAGTTTAGGTTGAAGTGACTATGACTAAAAAACGCCAGCCACTGGAAACAACACCTAATCATGTTGCCATTATTATGGATGGCAATGGACGGTGGGCGCACCAGCGTGGGCTGCCGAGGTTGATGGGCCATCGCGCCGGGACGGAGAACATCAGGCGGATCGTGCATGCGTGCGTCGAGAACGACGTGAAGTACCTGACTGTATATGCCTTCTCGACCGAGAACTGGAACCGTCCCGACAGCGAAGTGCAGGGCTTGATGCGTATCCTGGCTGAAGTAATCCAACGCGAGACGCCGGAGCTTGACCGGGAGGGCGTGC
>JBDSDS010000056.1:0-11857 GCA_039920445.1 Chloroflexia bacterium | reverse complement strand
GCCGGTGGTGCGCCCTTTGCGTACCAGTTGATTAATTGTCGGCATCTTTTCTCCTCAATCCTAAACATGGCGCGTAAAGACGCACAGTTGGTAATTATATAGTATGTTGAAGCGAGTGTCAAGCGCGACGAGGGTGAAAGTTCAAGGTTCAAGGTTCAACCGCCGTATAACTTTGAACCTTGAACTTTCACCCTCGTTTATCCGCAAGAAAAGACCTCACCTTGCAGTGAGGTCGTGTGGTCGGGGTGGCGTGATTCGAACACGCGACCCCATCGTCCCAAACGATGTGCGCTACCAGGCTGCGCTACACCCCGATCAGGTCCAATTATACGCGCCGCCGATGGTAACCGTCAAGTTATAACTGCCAAAGAGCGGCGAAGAGACGAGATGTGCATGGATAGGGGCGTGCCGACAGCACGCCCCTATACTTCTTCATGGTTGGATACTACCTAACTTTCGCCCCGTATCCGCAATAGTCTAAGCATCCCTAAGCCTACCACTAGCAGCAACGCACTGAGAAGTAGGATGAATGGACCAAACCACGCGAGACCGCCACCGGCGGGCGGCAGGAGTCTTGGCGGGCCTACTGTCGCTGTCGCCTCAGGGGTGGGTTGTGGCGCAACTGTTGGCGTCTCGGTTAACGTCCCTGCCGGGGGTGTCACAATCTGGGTTGGGGTGGCGAGAGTTTGGGTTGGAGTTTCACCGGGTAGTGGCAGCGTCGGGGTGGCACTCGGCGCACCTGGGGTCTGTGTAGTTATTGGTGTGCCGGTTAGGGGAATGGTAGGCGATGACAGGGTAACCGTATTTGTCGGCCCGGCGGTAATAGGAGGTGTGCTGGTAGGTACCTCAGTGGCTATCGCCGTATTTGTCGGCCTGGTGGTCAGTGTTGGGATGGGCGTATTCGTGGCCGCGACGGTATTCGTCGGTGTGTTGGTCACAGAGGGTATCGTGGTACTGGTAGGAACCGGCGTATTGGTTGCTACGGGTGTAGTCGTACTTGTGGAGGGCAGAGCCGTCAGCGTCGCTGTCGAGGTGTTGGTGACGCCTGCTGTACTGGTGGGAGTGGCGCCTCCCACAAAAGAGCAGGCTTGAATGTCGTTTGTATCCAAAGTCACCGCGCCATTGAGCGCATAAAGGCCGGTATTTGTTGACGCGCCTGTAGTAAGGGTGATGGAAGTCAACGCCAGGATATTCCCCTGGAAGCGGGTATTTGTACCCAGGGTCGCAGAACTGCCGACCTGCCAGAAGACGCGGCACGGCTGCACGCCATTGATAACCAACACCTGAGCATTGCTTGCCGTGGTGAAGGTGCTACTTACCTTAAAAATGAAGACGCTATCGGGGTTACCCTGGCCGTTCAGGGTGAGCTGACCGGTCAATTGGGCTGAGGAGGCGAAGCAGTACACCCCAGGAGTGAGCGTCAAACCGCCTAGGTTCTGGCCTGTCAAATCAACGTCGCACGCTTGGCTGGCAGCATTGTTGTAGGCGATGCCCACGTCATTCTGCGCCTGGGCTGCAGTAGCGTCGCCCGCATGTATCGTCCCGTTGACGATTCCGGGCGGGAACCCAGTCACCGCAGTCCCTGGGCTTACTCCCACGTCTCCCCTTACAGTCGTCGGGCCGGTATTCGTGACCGTGCTGCTGCCTAAAACTCCGAAACTGCCTGCCGTTCCCAGAGGAGGAAGGATCCCACCTGCTTGCGCCGGAACCGGCACAGCCAGTGTGAGCGCGAATACCCCTAGCAACATTGTGAGCACGACCGTTCGCGCTCTTCGAGATGTTCCGCCCCACATGAAAGGTTTGTATTGTCGATTCATATTGCGCCTACCTCTCCGTGTAACAAGGACTATGTCGTTAAAGCGTAAGGACTTTCGCTTCGGAAAGTTGCTTCTGGACCAAAAGTGTCGAAAGTCCTAAGTGTGTGGCTCGATTATACCGTATGAATCCAACCCTCCAGGTTCCTACCTATCTTATTGCAAGCAGCCTCTCCAACAATAGACCAACGGTCCTGTTGGACACCATAAATGTACTACAGCCATGCTCAGAGGGATCAGCGCTCTGTGTAGAAAAGCCTTATAGCCCCATAGAGTCCCAGCATGAGCAGAACGCAGAGCAGCAAAAAGAGGAGATAAACCAGAGGGCCGAAACCTACCAGCAGGACACCCTGGAGCCAGGGCAGGATAAGCCCACCGACGCTTCCCACGACTATTACGGCGGCGGCCGCCCGTGCGGCGCTTTCCTCGAACAGAACAGTGGTGATGCCCACTACAGTCGGGAAAATAGGACCCAGGCAAAGAGCAATCAGCAATAAGGCCCCTATTGTCACCACGCTGCTGCCGGATGCCAACAAGAGGAGCAGCACCCCAATCAGAGTGCCTGCGAGTGCGCCTGCAAGCAAAAGATGCGGGGGGCAGATTGTACTGATAAACGCCGCAAGTAACCTACCACTCGTAAAGGCTATCCAGAATGCCGACAGGACCAGCGCAGCAGCCGGGGCGTCCAGGGAAGTTGTGAGGGTCAGGAAGGAAGCCCCCCAACCACCTATGCCTATCTCCGTACCCACATAGATAAGGAGCAAACCCCCGAATAGCCATAGCAACGGCGAGCGATAAAGAGAGATTTTCGGTCCGGCATCGGTCGCTTTTGACGCCTGTTCAGGGAAGCGCATAATGGCTATGAGTGGCAGGGGCAGCAGCACGATCACGCTCAATGCCCAGAACGCAGGTATGGCAGTCTGCCACATCTGAAGGGAGTATGCCGCGAGTGCTGGGCCTGCTATTGCTCCGAGGCCAAAGAAGACATTCGCCAGGTTGAGGGCAGCCAGTCTCCGAGAGTTGAACGACTCGACTACCAGCACATTGGCTACCACAATTGCCGAGCCATCCCCCAACCCGGCCACCAGCATGAAGAGTACGGCAACCGGCAGGGATGGGCTGAGCGTAACTCCGAACACGCCTACCGCCATTATCACGCTCCCAACGAGAAGCACGCAACGTGTCCCGAACCTTTCGGTAAGATGGCCCGACATTATTTGCATAGCAACAGAACCGGCGAACAGCGCCGAAAAGAGCAAACCTACTTCAGCCAGACTGCTACCGGTATTGCGCGCTAGATCAGGCAGCACCGGGCCGGTCGCCGAAAACAGGCCTATGCCGAAGAAGAGTATGCAAGCAACGGCTAACACTAATAATCGGGGTCTGTTAGACAAATAGACTCCTGTTACGTGAAGTCAGCGGAGTAAGCAGATAAGTGATTGGTAAGCCGCCGTGCGTGATTACGCCTGAAACAGACGTTGATTGAAGCCAGATAGATTTGACCTTACACAACATAACACACTATAATTTCGAATAGCACGTCTGCTTGGAGGTATTCTTTTTGTACCCCGCAGCGTTAATGATATGTAGGAGATGCTTCCGATGCAAACATCTCCCGACGATAGTTTTTAGTGGAAGGGGTTATCAGTTTGAGAGTGAATAACAGTTTTGTGGGGCGCATGATGGCGGGAATAGGTATATTGGCCCTCAGCGCAGGGTTATTTACGACGCAGATGGGGTCGGCGCAGGTCGACCAGAGGTTTTTCCCGGAGACCAAACATACAGTAAAGGGGCAATTCTGGCGGTACTGGCAGGAGCACGGCGGCCTACCCCAGCAGGGCTTCCCGATCTCTGAGGAGTTTATAGAGGTAAGCGATCTGAACGGCCTCTCTTACACGGTTCAATATTTTGAGAGGGCCGTGTTTGAAAAGCACCCTGAGAATAAACCGCCCTTTGACGTGCTTTTATCCCAACTGGGCACATTCCAGTACAGAGCCAAGTATGGCACGGCAGGCGCGCCCAACCAGAAGACTAGCACCGTGAACCCGAGGCGCTTCCCTGAAACAGGATTCACCTTAGGCGGCGCGTTCCTGGATTATTGGAACAAGAACGGCGGACTCCCTCAGCAGGGCTTCCCTATTAGTAATGAGTTCACAGAGGTTAGTGATCTGAATGGCCTCCCTTATACAGTGCAGTATTTTGAGAGGGCCGTGTTTGAGATGCACCCGGAGAATCCACCGCCATTCAACGTACTGCTGAGCCAGCTTGGAACCTTCCAATACAGGGCCAAGTATGGAACTAGCGAGACACCAGGTACACCGGGAGTACCCAGCCCAGAAGCGACCAGCCCCAGAGCGCCAACAATACCCCCAGCGCAAGGCACTGTTCCTGTTCCAGTGCCGACAGGGCAGCCCTAAGGAATTACGAATTACGAATTACGAGGAAGCTAAGATAATTCGTAATTCGTAATTATCACTATTAGCGTCGTACGCGGCGGAGCAGAAGGGAGAGAGCCTCATTTAGCTCTGCAGAGCGAAGCAGGCGTGCAACAGCCAGGAAGATGCCTGTGCCTGCTCCCATCCCCACGAATAGAATAAGCACAGATTCCAATTTGCCGCCTGGGTCGGGCATAAGGTTATAAAGTGCGGGGAGGAACAGAAATAGGAAAAGGCCCATTATAAGGGCAGCCACCGCACTCTTGACTATAGATGTCGCTAGGGAGCCGCTAGAGAGACGCCACCCAGGCAGTTTGCGGCCAAGCAGCACCCACATCAAGACCATCTCTACAGTCGTTGTGGCAGCCAGGCTGAGCGCGAGTCCGTTATGGTCCCAGCCGAGCAGGCGCACGAGGGTGAAACTTAGGCCCAAGTTCAACAGCACGGTAATGAGAGATATAGCGACCGGCGTTTTAGTATCGTGTAAGGCATAGAATGCGCGCGTAAGTACCTCTACTAACGCATAAGCGACCAACCCCAGCGCGAAAAACCCAAGCGCGGACGCCACAAGCTCGGTTGAATCGCGGTTGAATTGGCCGAACTGAAAGAGGGCGACGACAACCTCTGATCTGAGCAACAGTAGCCCGGCAGCCGAAGGGAGTGTCAGGAAGAGCAATACCTTCACGGCCCGCGCAAGCGTGGCGCGCAACCCATCTAGGTCTCCCTCTGCGTACTGCGCCGACATGGTGGGGAAAGTCACGGTGGCGAGCGATAAAGCAAATACGCCATGGGGCAACATCATCAGCAGGTATGCGTAATTGAGGGCCGAGATACGGCCTACGGGCAGGAAAGAGCCGATATTGGTCATGGCGATGATGTTGACCTGGAACGCAGCCTGTCCAAGTATTCTAGGCAAAAGAAGTTTGGAGACCTCACTAACGCCACTATCCCGCAAGTTCAGTCTGGGCGAGTAGCGCATTGCAGCACGCCACAAGCCCGGCGTCTGCACGCCGAAATGGAGAAGCGCGCCGACCACGACGCCCCACGCAAGCCCATATATCCCGAACGCGGGAGCAAGGAAAAGCGCGCCCGCGATAATCGCCAGGTTGTAGGCGACAGGCGCAAGCGCGGGCAAGGTGAAGTTCTGCCGAGCATTGAGTATGCCCATCGCCCACCCGCCGAGGCCCATAAAGAGTGGCGACAGGAGAAGGATGCGCGTGAGGTCTACAACCAGCGCCTGCTGTGACGGCGACATGGCAGGCGCGATAAGCGTGGCTACCAGATGAGGCGCAAATAGACCCATGAGGATACCGCCAAGCCCCAAAAAGAGCATCGAGGCGTTGATGAGCGTCGATGCCAGGTTCCATGCGCTTTCTTCATCGCCCTTACGCAGGTGGGCCGTGAAGACCGGGATGAAGGCCGAGCCGACCGCGCCGCCAATTATCAGCAGGAAGAGAGTATCGGGCACCCGGAACGCGGCAACATAAGCATCATACTGAGGGCCCGTGCCGAACTGCCCCGCAAGAACCGCCTCACGCACGAGTCCCAGCACCCGACTAACCACAAATGCCCCACCCACGATAAGCGTGTTGAGAGCGAGGCGATTGCCGATTTTGGATTTTGGATTTTGGATTTCGGGGGGCTGTGTAGTAGGCGAGAGAGTTAACTCGTCGGGGATGACAGGGGCGTCGCTTGCTCCCGTTGCTTGAACATCTTCATCTGAAGGCTGGACAGCAGCCTTGACACCCCTCTTCATGGTTATTTATACTAACATAACAACTAAATAGCCATAAAGCCTATGAACAGGACGAGTACGTACAAGAGAGGTGCTCCAGAGAGCCGGGCAAGGTGAAAGCCGGCGCAACCGCATGTATCGAATGGACCTGGAAGGCGCGCACCGAAAGCTTCTCTTTCGGAATTATGAGTTTTGAATTATGAATTATGAATTACGCAAAAGCACAACAATTCATAATCCATAATTCATAATTCAACATTCGAGCGAAGCGAGTAGACTGCGCCGGACACTCCACCGTTATCAGGGAGCTGGGTATCGACAGACGCGCCTTCGGAATTATGAATGTTGAATTATGAATTATGAATTGGGCTGAACAAGCAATCAATTCATAATTCAAAACTGATAATTCATAATTCGAGCGAAGCGACTAGGTACTCGTAGAGTGCGGCATTTTGTGCTGAATTAGGGTGGTACCGCGGAGCTAGCCTCGTCCCTTGTATGGATGTGGGCTGTTTTGGTTTAAGCTTACATCCGAGAAGACAACAATCTCGATAGGTACTAATTGACTAATCGGTACTAAAAGAAAGGGGAACAACAGTGAATAAGAACTTTGATGGGGAAAAATTGCAGAGGAATACAGATTTGCCTGGGGAACGGACCAAATATCTACTCGATGAGCAAGATATACCACGTGCCTGGTACAACATACAGGCCGATCTGCACATGCCAGCGCCCGCAGTGCTCCACCCCGGCACGATGCAGCCTATCGGCCCGGCAGACCTTGCCCCACTCTTCCCTATGGAGATCATCAAGCAGGAGGTCAGCCAGGAGCGTTTTATCGACATCCCTGATGAGGTCGTGGAGGCATACAGGCTCTTCCGGCCTAGCCCCCTGTATAGAGCACGCAGGCTGGAACGAGAACTAGATACGCCCGCCAAGATATTCTACAAGTACGAAGGTGTCAGCCCTGTAGGCAGCCACAAGACTAATACGGCGCTGGCCCAGGCATTCTATAGCAAGGCAGAGGGCGTGAAGCGACTCTCCACCGAGACGGGCGCGGGGCAGTGGGGCAGCGCGCTTGCACTGGCGACCCAGATGTTTGGGCTAGAGTGCCAGGTTTACATGGTAAAGGTGTCGTACTTCCAGAAGCCATATCGGCGCTCGCTAATGAACGTATTCGGGGCGCGGGTTATTGCAAGTCCAAGCGCCGAGACGAACGCGGGACGGGCAATCCTCGAACAAGACCCAGAATCGCCAGGCAGCCTCGGTATCGCCATCTCAGAAGCAGTCGAGGATGCGGCGATGCGCGACGATACCAAGTATTCGCTCGGCAGCGTGCTGAACCACGTGCTTATGCACCAGAGCATCATCGGGCTTGAAGCCAAAAAGCAGATGGAGATGGCGGACAGCTATCCTGACATCTTGATCGGGTGCGTGGGAGGAGGCAGCAACTTCGCCGGGATAGCGTTCCCGTTCATAGCGGACAAGCTGGCGGGCAATGCACCCAACATGCGAGTGCTGGCGGTAGAGCCTGCGGCATGTCCTTCCCTCACGAAAGGCTCTTACGCCTACGACTTCGGCGATACGGCCATGATGACCCCACTCGTCAAGATGCACACGCTGGGACATACATTCATCCCACAAGCGATACATGCGGGCGGGCTGCGATACCACGGAGTCGCGCCTCTCATCAGCCATCTATACGACAGCGGATTCATCGAAGCGGTGGCCTTCCCCCAGAACCCGGTGTTTGAGGCAGCGGTGAAGTTCGCCAGGAGTGAGGGCATCGTGCCAGCGCCCGAGTCGGCGCATGCGATCCGTGCCGCTATCGACGCTGCGCTGCTATGCAAAGAGGGCGGTGAGGAAAAGACGATCCTGTTCAACCTGAGTGGTCATGGCTTCTTCGACCTGTCGGCCTATGACCGTTACTTTGCCGATGAGCTGGAGGACTTCGAGTACCCGGCGGACGCAGTTGCTGCCGCTCTAGCCGGGCTGCCGAGCGTCGCAAGCTAGGTATTAGTTGTTGGTTGTTGGTTGTTAGTGAGCGTGAAGTCGAAAACTAACAACCAACAACCAACAACCAACAACTGGTCGAGTGTGGATTTCAAAGCCTCTTAGCACACCTTCTGGTATGGTATTCAGGCCATGAAGGAATGTCTCAACCCGAACTGCACCCTCTACACCCGTCTTGAGGAGCTACCTGACGCATATACGAAGTGCCCCACCTGCGACGGCCCACTCGCAACCGCCGGGAACAAGGCGCACCCTTCTACCATATTGTCAGGCGCTTCTCTGCCCATGTATGGGCAACAGAAACTGCATACCGAGTTCGATCCGACGTTGGGACATGCAGTACAGCCTGGGCCTGAAGTATATGGACCTCTCGACCAGGCGGATTATCAAGACGAATATGCCTACGGCGACCAGGATTCGGATGGGTTTGTTGATGCGCAACAGCCGCGTGGGTCATCCGTCGCCAGGATAGCGTTTCTGGGGGCGGCGCTGCTATTCGTGCTGGTATGCGGGGTGGCTGCGTTCGTATTGAGTGGGCAGGTCTTCTCCAGGACGCGCATCGTGAGCGGCCCGCAAGCAACCGAGACCGCCCTATCGTATATTCTGCCAGCCATTAATACGCCTATACCTATAAGGCCGACCATCCAGCAACCTGTAGGGACAAACGGCGATACAATTCGCCCTACCAGCCCTCCGCCAATAGCACCTATACCGACAGCAACCACCCAACCCGTAATTGTAGCCCAACCACCCGCAGCTACGCCTCCCCCGGCCCAGCCGCAAGCGGGAGGAGGGGTTTTATCCGGCCAGATGAGTGTTCGCTTCGAGGGCGGCGAGCCGGTAGGCATCACGAGTGTCTACAAGCCGGACGACACGATGAACCTGGCAGTGCAGGCAAACTTCGGCGAGGGTGGCGTCAGGTCGGTGCTGACACGCTGGTACGGCCCCGGTAACAGCCCTATATACGAACTGAGAAAAGAATACCCCCAAATGGGCACTTATTACACCGGCTTCACGCTAAAAAACGCCACGCCCTGGCCTCCCGGTGATTATCGCGTTGATATACATCCCAACGATTCCCCCGTGCCTGCTTACAGCGTGCCGTTCAGCGTAATGCCATGAAAGGGTACAGAATTACGACGGAACCGCCAAGACGCCAAGAGCGCCAAGTAACCGCCAAGAGTCTTATTGTTTTGGGTTACGAATTATGAGCGACACAGAGCAGAAAACACTCAGGCTTGGCTATTTCGGGAGGGCAGCGCTGATGCCTCTGCTTTATCCATTGGAGGCAGGTTGGGTGGGGGCTGAATCTCCCTGGAAGTTGGAAGTCGCTATCAACACGCCGTCGAAGGTCCTCGACGGCCTCCTTATGGGAGAGATTGATGCGGGCTTTGTGTCGCCCGTAGCGTTGGCACAGCATGGGCAGAAGTTAGCGGCGCTTGGTGGGTGGGGTGTCGTATCGGAAGGGATCTCAAGTGCCGCGCTTTTACTAGCCCCTCAGCGGCTGGACCTTATGGATAAAAGCGACGTCGCCTTACACCCCGAAGCTCAAGGCTCGACCGCCGAGTACCTGCTGAGGCTGCTCCTCAAGCCTTATTACGACATAGAGCTATCACTGAAAAAGGACGGCACGGAAGGCCACAACCTGAAAGAAGCGCGCCTACTCTATGGAGATCGCGCCGTCATCGAGGCAGAGAAGCGCGCCCCGGAATGGGTCGCCGAGGATGTTGGCCTGGCGATGTGGTTGTTGACCGGAATGCCGGTGGTGTGGGAGTTGATGGCCGGGCGGCGCGATCTTGAAGAGCGCAAGCCGGGCGCGGGAGAAGCGCTCAAGCAAGTCGTCGCCAACTCACACAAGTCGGGGCAAGAACAGAAGGCCGCCGTACTGGATGAAGCGGCAAGCAGGCTTGGCGTCAGCATCGACAAGGTCAAAGAGATGTTCGGACGCCACCGCTACACCCTAGGCGAGAAGGAACAAAAAGGTCTGGCCCAGTTCCTCGACATGGCTTCGAGGGCGGGAATCCTACGTCCGAATTAGGAATTATGAATTAGACGAAGCAAAATCAATTCATAATTCAACATTCATAATTCCTAATTCTCCGCAGGAGTTGGTGGAAGGGCTGCAAGGTCGTTGAGGGCTAACTGCTCCCACGGACCCCCCGGATCGAGGTTGACCACGCGTTTATACTCGGCGCGGGCATCGCCGTAGCGCGCAAGTAGCGAGTACGCTTTGGCCCTATGGTAGCGGTAGCGCGGGACTTCCGGCGCATCTTTGACAGCCAGATCGAGCGGGGTGAGGGCATCTTCCGGCTCCCGGCAAATGACAAGCGCCCAGCCGACAGCATCATGGGCGGCGGGGTCGTCCGGGTGCAAGGCCGCAACCTGCCTTCCAGCAGGCAATCCCTTCTCACACCCTAGACCGCGAACGTCGGTATAGAACCTCGCCAGGGTGAGAGCAGGATCGGCGAGCCGCAGGCCAGGGTTTCCTGTAATTACTGGGCCTATCTGCTGCGCCGCTACTGCATCTATATATGAGTCCTCGGCCTTATCATAGTCACCCCTGAGGCGGTGGTACTCAGCCAGTTGCATATGCAAATCGATACTACCAGGTTCCAGGCGACGCAGAAACGCGAACTCTCCTTCCGCGCCCGCCCAATCCTTCCGCCCCAAATAAATCTGGGCAAGGACGTAGTGGGGCAGAGGATCGTTCGCATCCAGTTCTGCTGCCCGGCTGATGTGAGCGAAGGCTGCTTCTTCTTCGCCTAACGTCAATAGGAGCAGGCCAAGCCGGACTTGACCAGGAGCAGAGTCAGGCTGTAGGTCAACGGCGCGCTGGAGATACTCTCTTGCCAGGTCGCTTTCCCCCTGTTGAAGATAGAAACTCCCCCAGAGAAGAGCCAGCGCCGAGTCGTCGGTGGTCGGTGCCACGTTTGCTTCTCGCAGAGTTCGCCTCAGTTCTTCGGAAGCGATTTTTATTTCGTCGGGCGGGATACCCTCACGCAGACCTGGAACTCGCAAATTGGGCAAAGTGGTGGCAGTGGCGTTGGCTTGATCTGAAGCGGGTACAGCCAACGCTAGTAATCGTTCCGCATCGGGGGCGGAAGTGGGGGCGTCTAATTGCGCCAATTTGAGCGCGGCGCTCCGGGCATATAGGTCGTCACCGCTGAGAAGGGACTCGAAGGAGCGACGGGCAGCGGGCCAATCCATGTTGCGCCAGTGAAGCATACCGCTGTGCCATAGGGATGAGCGCGCTTCGAGTTGTGGGCGTGCAAGGTTAGGATACGCCGATGCCGCAACCACAGCTTCCTCCCAGGCGTTTAGGGCCTCATCTCTCTGCCCGGAAAAGGCGAGGGCACGGCCAAGCTGGGCAAGAGCTGCGGGTCGAAGTTCGTTTCGTGCGGAAGAAGCGGCGGCCCGCGCCTGCCTGATCGAACGCTCACCATCGCGGCGTGCGAGGTATGCATACGACAGGTTTAGACGAAGCTCAGGAGAGTCATATCTGGGTAGGGTGTCTTCGAGAAGAGAAACAGCCTCTGTATAGCTACCGTCGTAGAGCAACGTGCTTCCATCGCGGACCGCATGACGAGCCTCTACAACCGGGTTGCGCCAGGCCAACATGATAGCGCCAACAAGCGCAGCCACAAGGAACAGCCCACCCAGCGCCGACACCACGTCATCCAGGCCCTGCTCTTGATTTTGGATTTTGGATTTTGGATTTTGGATTTTGTGTTACCTTAGTCCTACAGCCGCAGTTGGTTATATGTAGTGGATGTGCTCACTTCGCCAGGCACGAGAAGATCCTTCCAACCTGATAAGGCATGTAAGTCGTTACTCACAAGAGAGAATCTCTGTTACACAAC
>JBDSDS010000055.1:0-4471 GCA_039920445.1 Chloroflexia bacterium | reverse complement strand
GCCGTCCCTATCTGGTAATGGAACTGATACCGGGCGAGTCGCTCGAAAAGCGGCTGGACCGCCTGCGCGGGCAACCGATGGACGAAGCCGAAGCGCTCAAATACGGCATCCAGGTGAGCCAGGTGCTACATTTCCTGCATACCCAGGATCCGCCCGTCATATTCCGCGACGTCAAGCCCGCCAATATCATGGTTATGCCCAACGCCCAGGCGAAGTTGATCGACTTCGGTATCGCTCGCACCTATAAAGAGGGCAAGCGCCGAGACACAATGTCGATGGGCACGGCTGCCTATGCTCCGTTCGAGCAATTCGGCAAAGGGCAGACCGACGCCCGCTCGGATGTCTATTCACTCGCGGCGACTCTTTACCATTTGCTGACAGGTAGACCACCTACGCCTGCTACCACTCCGGCCAGTTTGCGTGACTACAACCCCAAAGTAACAGCAGCGACCGAACAGCTAATCATCCGGGCAATGTCGCGCGATATGGATGCGCGGCCCCAGAGCGCGAGCGAAGTTGAACTTGATCTTCTACGCTGCCTGGGCGTACCGTACGAGCCGCCGCGCGCCGACGAAATGCATACATCCGGCCCGCTCAGGCAGGCAACTCCTTCTACGCCCCTTGCCGCGACAGGCGTGGCTGCCTCCGGAGCCGGTTCAGCGGTGGGTACTGGAGCCGGTATTGTGTCGAGCGTGGAGCACAAGATACAGCCGATTTCGGGCATCAATATGCCGGGGCAGGGTACGCCAAGCACGCCGAGGCAGCCCGATATTTCAGTACCGGAACCGGTCGGCAACGGCGCAGGGCCGGTTCCCGAAAACAGCGATGGTACGCGAACCTGTATGGTGTGTGGTGTGACCAACCAGACCAAAGCGCATTTTTGCGGTAAGTGCGGCGCTTCGCTCGCGGGCAGGCCCCCCGGCAAGTTGCAAGTGCTTGGCCCTAATGGAGTGCTTTGGGAGCGGCGCATACTTGAGAATCCGTTCAATATCGGTCGCCGCAGCCTGTCCAGGCAAATATTCCCCCACCTAGATTTGACCTACAACGATCCGGCGGCTTACGTCTCGCGCCAGCATGCGCGCATAGTGGCCGACGCGGGTGGTTATTTCATAGAAGACCTCGGCAGCGCTAACGGGTCGTTCCTTAATGATAAGCGTCTTCCAGGTAGCGTGCCGACTCGCCTGCGTAACGGTGATCGGGTGCGCATAGGCCGTGTTCAGCTAAACTTTATCCTCGGCGGCTGATGCTAAATTACGAATTACGAATTACCCCTAACTTGTAATTCGTAATTCGTAATTCGTAATCCCCAAAGGGGTCGTTAGACATGAGGCTGCCAACTTGCTATAATAACCTCCATGCCCACTTCGTCACGTCAGATTTATACAGGAGGTAGCTCCTTCTTTTGAAGCGCTATACACAGATTAGATCGCAGGTGCGACGGCACGCTGCGAATTTTAGCACTCGGCCAGATATTACAAAGGTCATTCTAGCGGCAGTTGCCTTGCTCCTTACTGTGATGAGTGTGGCGACTTTTGGTCTCGCCTCTGCTGCCCTCCCTACCGGCCTTGTGTTGCAGGCGGAAGCAACAGCTACTATTGCGGGCAGCGCCACAGCGCCAAGTCCGGTTGTGTCATCGCGGGTGCCTGCCGCTCAGAATACTGCCGCGCCTAATCCTCCGCCTGAAGAGACACTCCAATCTCAAATAGTTACTGCCTCGGCCTCTGGACCAACCGCTACGACTGATACCTCCATTCTTCCATCGGATGCGGCTCCGCCTGGCACAGACAATAGCAGTCCAGGAAGTACAACCCCGACCAGCGCCGCCGATTCTTCTAGTTTCCCATGGCTTCCGGTGATTCTGCTTGGCGCGGTCCTATTGGGTGGGTTATTGTACCTGATGTCGCGCAGGCGAACCGCTGATGCAGTGACTGTGACTTCTCATACCAGTACGGCGACCACTGTGGCGCCGTACGAGCCTTCGGGAGACTCCATAGCAACGAGTCCGGTATCAACGACAACCACCTCGGCCACTTCGACCCCTATGGCTGAGCCTGTTGCGTCTCCCATGGTTGCTTCGGCGGTTGTGGCCCCGGCTCCATTTGTTCCCCCGCTCGCTATGCCCTCCACTCTCGATTGCCCTAACTGTGGGACGACCAATGGTATCAATGAGAACTTCTGCCATGACTGTGGGATGGATCTGCGTCGCACTCGCACTGCGCTGCTTGATACGATTGCGCCACCCCCCGATCTTGTAACCGAGACCACACCCTACCTCGAAACGGTGAGCAGGGTTGATGAGCAACTTGAATATGTGCTTGCACGTCCTCGTGTGATTATAGGCGCTGCTGCCGGTAGCGATATAGTTATCGACTCGCTCTTTGAAGGGTGGCAGACAGTAGACCCGGCTCACGCGGAGTTGCGTCGCGAAAGCGAAGGCTTTGTGCTGGTGGACCTCGGTTCGGGCAGCGGAACGTTCGTGAATGAAATGCGGACGGGGGAGAATATGCTGTCTGATGGTGATGTAATTAGGGTGGGCGAAGTGCGATTTGTCTTCCGCGTGCCTGCGTAGCAACTTGCTGGAGAGGTAATGAACAGACTCCGACGAATGAGTAAACAGAACAGCCAAAAATCAGCGCAAGACACCGGGGAAGAGGTGGCGGCGGACGGCGCGCTGCTCAATGGTGGATTCTCGGAAGATGAAGTTGTTACTCAGCCTTCCAATACAGATGCCGAGATGCGTATCGATGTAGGCTCTAATGAGGGCCAGTCGCCGGACGAGTCCCAGGAAGAGCCAATAGAGGCTGAGGCTGGTGAATCGGCTGCTGTTTCTAACGAGGTTACTGAAGAGGACTCGGCAAGCAAGGAAGAGGTTTATGATGCTGTTACCGAGCCAACCGATATAGACGAGTCCGAAGGACTCAGCCTGGATTCTGCCGAGATGATAGAAGCTAATGAGGCAGTAGAGCCTGTAGAAGGCGACTACGCGGGCGAAACTTCTGTTGCCCAAGCCGAAGATGACATTATGGTTGCTGAGGCGTCTGACGACTTGAAAGACGGGGACGGAGAGGTCGCCTTGATGGAGACGGACGCCCCTGTCGAGCATCGCCCGGCACGCTCCGTTGAGCCGCAGACCGCGCCCCTCCCGCAGATGCCGGAGCAGGAAGCTCTAACTCCCCTCCCGGTAGGCGCTGTGGTTGACAGCCGCTATATCATCCAGAGCCAGCTTCATCATAGTACGGATCGCAATCTATACCGTGTCACCGCGAGGCAACAGCAGTGGTGCGCTAACTGCGGTCGCCTGTCGCCCTCGAACGATGAAACGTGCGGGCAATGCGGGTCGGCGCTTGAGGGGCAGTCGCCAGCCGAGTTTTACCTGATGGCCGAGAGCTATAGGCCAGAGTCTCTAATACGCGATCCCTCGCTGATGCAGTTCAATTTATACCACCCGAACCTTGTGCCGGTGATCGACTTCTTCAACTACAAGCCGTTCGGGATGATGCGCTACTTCGCTGTTGCTGAGCCACGCCAGGGGGTGCGCCTCAGCCAATTGAGCATGCCGCGAGCGGGCGGACAGGTGCTTAGTTGGGCTATTCAACTTGCCGACGCGCTTGATTACCTACACGAGCGAGGTGTGGTTGGCGCGGGAGCCGAGGCAGACGACATACTCGTGCAAGGAGACCGGGCTTCGCTGGCGAGCCTGCAAAACGCCCACGTCACTACAGGCGACGACGCCGATCTTGCGCAGCAGCAAAGTATAGATCTGGCACGACTGGCCAGTACCATGTTCGAGGCATACACGGGTCAGCAGTCGAGCCTGACACCGGAGGGTACGCTCTCGATGCCGCCGGGCGCACCTGAACAGGTAGGCGCGGCATTCCGCGCTGCTATCGAGCCGATGCAGGGCAGCTCGCCGATCATCCCTGTACGGCAGTGGCGTGACCTGTTGGCACGTGCCCTCGAAGCGGTGGACGAGCTTGAGCGTCCTGGGCGACCAGTAAACTTTGTATCAGCCAGTCTTACGAACGTGGGTCGGGTGCGCGAGCAAAACCAGGACTCGTACGGAACAGCCGAGTGGGTGCAGGCCAGCGTAGAAGGCCCGATGCGAATGGGGCTATATATCGTGGCCGACGGCATGGGCGGGCACAAGGGTGGCGAAGTAGCGAGCGCGCTGGCCGTGCAGTCGGTATCAGGTGAGTTGGCCGCCCGTATCGTTGCGCCCCTGCTTTTGGCTACCGGTGATCGCTCTGTGCCTACGAACGAGGCGATATTGCAGGGGATGACGCGCGCAGTGCAGTCGGCGAATGAGCGCATCTTCAAGGCGCGAGATAACCGGCAAAACGATATGGGCACAACATTGGTGGGCATGCTCATTGCGAGCGGAAAGGCGTATATTGCCAACGTAGGCGACAGTCGCCTTTATATGTACAGCACACCACACCAGGAACCGCGAGTATCTCCCCAGGACGCAACC
>JBDSDS010000054.1:0-3203 GCA_039920445.1 Chloroflexia bacterium | reverse complement strand
AGCCTGAGATAATGCCGTGCGCGGCTGCCGTCTCGATGAAGCTGTATGCCCAGTTGTCGGGCGCAACATCGCTGAAAGAGCTCGACTCAGGAGTTACCAGGGACCAATCCATCGCACCCACTATCATTTTGGCGAACTGGGCACGAGTGACGTTCTCATTGGGCCTGTATGTGCCGTCCGAATAGCCTGTAACCACACCCCTGTCGAGCAGGTACTGCACAGGACCGTCGGCCCAGTAGTCTTCGGTGAGGTCAGCCATCTCATGCCGCCGAACAATAGTAACGATGTAGGCGTGGGTGGCATAATTGGGCGAATCGATGGAGGCGGTTGTGCGCTCTACATCGATCCTGTATTCGGGTGACTCGGGCACCTGCACGCTCACGGTCAGAGGCATAGGCACACCAGGTAAAGCGACAACCTGGGTCGGATCAACGCTCACAGGCCAGCCGTTAAGGCTTTCCACGGTCAGATCGACAGTTACGGGCTGCGACATGCGATTGACCACGCCTTGATGATAGATGCGTGTCTCGTCAGGGTGTGCGTAGCCGAACTGGACGTGAGGACGGAGCACCACCGGCGGAGTTGGCCTGGGAGTTATCGTTCCCATGCGGGTAGGGGGTGGGGGCGGGGGCGTGCAAGTATGGCAGGGAGTACGAGTTGCCCAGGGAGTGCGAGTGGCTGGAGGCGTGCAATTAGTACAAGGGGTGCGGGTCGCCAGTGCTGTGCGGGTGGGCCACGGCGTCCACCAGGGGGTGCGCGTCGGAGGCGGAGTACAATTATTGCAGGGAGTGCGTGTAGCCCATGCCGTACGCGTCGGCCAGAGGGTCAGGGTCGGATGTGGTGTGCAGGTATCGCAGGGAGTGCGAGTGGCCCAGGGGGTCATGCTGTACTGTGGATCGGACTCATTGGCTTTAGCAGCGCCGACGGTGGTAGAGACGAAGAAAGAGAGGCCAATGATAACAGACATCAGGCCTGCAATAAAGGCAACAACTAATAGCTGCCTTGCATTGTGACGTTCCATAGATTTTCTCCTATTTATTTCTTATGGTAGATAGCGGCTTACAGGCTCACAGGCCAGGCCGGACTAATCCACAGTTTAGCATAATATATGCTGTATTGATAGATGCTCATGTTAAATGTTTGTAAAATGCCTGTTAGGAGCAAGAGGAATGGACTCGGTACCTCAAACCTGCCTCTCCTGCTCCGCTTCGCTGTGCGCTTGCTACCCGGTTTAGGCTCTGTTACACTAACAGTTGTTACCTGGCCGGTTGGCTGCCGGGTGAGAGGATGGCTGTTTGAGCGCATTGGGCAATCTACGAGGCAAGTTGATACTGGGCATGGCGCTCGGTATCGTCGTGGTGGCTGGGCTGGCAGTGTACGCCGACCTGAGCAAGATGGCCGAGGTGTTGCGCCGCTTTGAGTGGTGGCTGCTGCCTTTTATACTCCTTTTCACCCTGTTCAATTACGCCCTCCGCTTCTACAAGTGGGACGTTTATTTGCGTATGGTCGGGGCGACCGGCGTCCCTAAACGAACCTCTCTTTTGATTTTCCTGAGTGGTATGGCAATGGCGATTACACCCGGCAAGGTGGGCGAACTGCTCAAGTCGTATTTGCTCAAGCAAGTGCGCGGCACGCCTATAGCCACATCCGCCCCTATCGTAATGGCCGAGCGTGTGACTGATGGTATAGCAATGCTTGTGCTGGCGTCGGTGGGGTTGGTGCTTTTTGACTACGGGCGTATATTGCTGATCGCCATTGCTATATTAGCCGCTATGTTCCTCGCAGTCTTCCAGAACCGGGCGCTGTTTGAGCGGCTATTGAGCATGGGCGAGCGCCTGCCTGTGGTTGCCAAAGGGGTCCACCATTTCCATGCCTTCTATGAAAGTTCCTACGAACTATTCCGCCTGCCTAACCTCCTCTTTGGGGTCGGCATTGGAGTGGTGTCGTGGTTCGGTGAGGTGATAGCGTTCGTGCTGGTGATGATGGGACTGGGCGTGCCGTTCTCGGCGCTGCTGGTGGTTATATGCGCCTTTATCATGTCGGCCTCCACGCTGATCGGCTCTGTGACGCTGCTGCCCGGCGGCCTCGGCACCACCGACGCAAGTATCGCCGGTATGTTGATCTTCCTCGTACCCGCCCAACTTGGCGTACCGATGCCGCAGGATACAGCAATTGCCGCTACGCTGCTCATCCGTTTCGCTACCCTTTGGTTCGGCGTCGGCATCGGCCTGGTGTCGTTGCTGATCATGCAGCGCAGCCTGGGCGGTATCTCTGTAAGCGACGATGCTGCCCTCAGGCCGGTAGAGACCGCAAGTGCCAAATAGCCAGACGAGAAGCAGGGTGCTTTCGCTTGCCGAACTGCTCAATTTGCGGCGCGAATGGCGAGAGGCAGGTCTAAGGTTAGTGCTGACCAACGGTACTTTCGACTTGCTGCATATCGGCCATTTACGCTATCTGGAAGCCGCGCACGCTAAGGGCGATCTGCTGGTGGTAGGGATAAACTCGGACGCCTCGGTGAGGGGCTATAAGGGACCGGGTCGCCCGGTTGTGCCTCAGGCAGAGCGGACGGAGATGGTAGCTGCCCTCAGATGCGTCGATTACACCACTATATTTGACGAGCCGACAGCCGTTGCTCTGGTGGAAGCGCTCCAACCCGAAGTATATGTCAAGGGCGGTGACTACGCCCCTGGCAGTAAGCCTTTACCTGAAACTGAGGCTGTCACATCATACGGTGGAGAAGTGTGCATAGTCTCCTTTGTGGAGGGCCATAGCGCGAGCGACCTCATCCGACGGGTAGAGGGTAGATGATGGATAGAGAAACTACCTGTGTAACAGTGGTCCTAGTGCTGGCTGGAATTGCATTATTAGGCCTTTCGATTTTAATCACTGCGGCTGCCCTTGCCATAAGCCTTGACTCCGCCCTTGTTTATGAACCTGTCCTATGGGATCGAGCGGCTATTTTCTCCCTACCATCCGCTATTTTTGGGATTCTCCTTATCTTACTTGGCAGTAATTATTTCAGACACAGAAGGGTTTTGAAATAGGCTATTAGTTGGCACTCAAGTATCCATTGCCCTTTGTCATTCTGAACGAAGTGAAGAATCCGTACGGGAGAGTCAGTGCTAAGGGGACTGATTCTTCACTTCGTTCAGAATGACAAATCAGACTTTTCGTCTTACCACTAATCATTAGCCACCCTCTGA
>JBDSDS010000053.1:0-19063 GCA_039920445.1 Chloroflexia bacterium | reverse complement strand
CAGTGAAGCCTGCCGCATTGGAGACAATCTTCGAGGTTTGACCTCTGGTAGCATTGGCTTGAGGTCTAAAGTAAGGACGGTTTTCTATACAAGGCTCACCCGGTCCGCCGCACACGTAGCCCGTCATGTATCCTCTATTGGTCAGACGCTCTATAAATTCGTAGAAGGTATGTGTTGGCGGAACGTCCTGGAAGGTCTGACCGCTTACTGCCTCCGAGAAGCCGGCAGAGTTAGAGACTATCTTAGCAAGCTGTCCCCTCGTCACCGGGTTGTTAGGGCGGAAGGTACCATCTGAGTAACCTGAGATGATCCCACGACACGCAAGGCACTGTACGTTCGGATAAAAGGTATTGGAAGGCGGAACGTCGCCGAACTGGTCGAGTGAGTAATGCTCGATTAATGTGCGGCTCGGTACGGACGCACCCTGCGGCTGGACAATCCCGACCGCCCATACATTTTGGGACGTGAGCGCAGATACATCGGACAGCGAGTTGCGGCCTGTGCCTACTTCAGGGCTGCCCACATAGCTCCACTGGTTCCCGTCCCAGTGAATGGTAAGAGGTTGGCCCTCCGCAGAACTGCGCCACCACGAACCAACTGCCCAGATATCGTTCGCGGATATTACAGACACTCCGTAAAGCCCATTACCCACAGAAGGGAGATTGGGGCTTACAACCTGCGTCCAAGCGGTGCCGTTCCAACGCACGATCAGGCTCTTAGAAATGGTTGACCCCGCTCCGTCGTTAACCTCGTAATAGCCAACGGCCCACACGTCATTCGACGACACGGCCTCCACGTCCGAAAGGCTTGAGATGCGGTTAACATCTCCTGGACTAGGACTGGGCACGTGATTCCACATACTTCCATTCCAATGCATGGTTAATGATATAAAGGGTGGTCCCTGAACACTATCACAATACCCGACAGCCCAAACATCCGTGGATGAAACAGCATCTATACCAGCAAGGTAGCAAGCATATCCAGTAGACTGTACCGCTTCACTAATGCTCCACTGGTTCCCATCCCAGTGCATAATCAAAGGAGCGAGTGGCTCGCCAAAACTGTGGCCCACTGCCCAAACATCATTGGGACCAATAGCTACCACATCACGGAGTATCGATCCCAGTACCGTGCCACGGCTTGGACTGGGAACTACGGACCAGTTACTACCGTCCCAGTGTATGGTCAGAGTGCGAGGGCTTTGCAGCGATCCCGGAGCACTATCGTACTCACCGACCGCCCACACGTCCGTAGCAGAGCGCGCATGGACCGCATAGAGAATGTTAGTCTCTGTGGACGGATTAGGGCTAGCCACGGTCGTCCATTGTGTGCCGTCCCAATGCTGGATCAAAGTACGTCTGCCATCGTAGTCTGGCACCTCACTGGAATAGCTCCCCACAGCCCAAATATCGTCCGCCGAGAGTGCATCCACGCCTTCCAGCATGTTGCGCACTGATCCAAGAGTGATGCTAGGACCCAGGACCCACCGCGGCATACATGATTGAGGCGGAATCACAGTTGCAGTGGGCGTGTTACTTAGCGGGCTGTTAGTGGCAGTGACGGTCAGTGGTACAACAGTGCTCGTCGACGTCGCTGGAACCGTTGTAGCTGTCAACGTGGGCTGCACTACTGTAAGGGTAGGCGATGGAGTAGGCGTGATTGCGCCCTGCATCAGTCCCTTCGATACAAGAATATCCTGCTGGCCGTTCAACCGGGCGTCGTTCCAGGCTACATAAACCGTATCGCGCCAAACATCGAGGCCCCAGTAATCGCCTGCTGCATTGCCGCTGCCGGGAGGGAATCCGACATTGAGGTCTTGCGGCTCTGTGCTAACGCGGGTATCCGGGTCCCAGGTGGCCCCGCCATCGGTGCTGGAACTGTACCAGCTGTCGAAACGCCTGTTGTTAGGGTCGAGGCGGCGATCAAGCCAGAATGCGTGCAGTCTACTGTCCTCACCCACCACCAGCATGGGTGTAATATGGTCGCGCACCACGCTGGTCGGGTCATGGCTCAGGCGCGTAACAGGACTCCAGGTGGCTCCCCCGTCGGCGCTTTTTACATAGACTACATCTGTGCCGTTCGTGCCGAAGTTACGGTTATCGGTCCATGCCACGTAGAGTGCGCCTGTATTCGGGTCAACCGCCGCGCTGAGGATTGCGAAGAAGCGGAACTGGTCCTGTGCGCGGATGGGGCTGGCAGGTTGTTGCGCTGTGGTCACAGTCGTCGGGGTCGTCCAGGAAACGCCGCCATTAGTCGACTTGGTCATCTGCACAGTACCGACTCGGCTTGGTCCCCAGTTAAGCATCATAAAATTATAAACAGTGCCGTCGCTTGCAACAACCGGATACGTATATTCGGTGTTGGAAGCGCCAATCTGCTGTCGCGCCGACCAGGTAAGGCCGCCGTCAGTAGAGTGGTGCTCCACGACGCTTGCGGCGTCAGGGGCGTACATCATGTACATACGGTGATAATAAGGGCTGGCGGGATTGTTATCGATGGCGAACCAGTCCTTGTCCTGCAACCCGCTCTGGTTCTGCACAATCGGTACCGAGGGCTGCCAGGTCTGTCCATCATTATCTGTCCAGGTAATGAAGATGCCGTTGTTGCCGGTGGTGAGGCACGAAACATATATACGCCCATCATCGCGGGCCATGACTACAGGATCGCTCTCGCTCTCGGTTGTGGGGAGATTGGGCATACGCAATTGCACAGGCCAGGTAACGCCGCCATCGGTAGAACCATCGATCCACACGCGCTTGATATTTCCTTCACGGTAGTCTTTAGCAGCCACGAATACCGTGTTTGTGTTGACGCGGCTTACCGCAAGGCTCGGCTCGTGCTGGCCGAAATTCGTAGTATCGGTGTTGGCCCGCACGTTTGGTCCAAAGACAGGTGGGACAAGTGGGGACAAGCGACTGTTTATAGAAGCAAAAGCATCCTGCCCAGCCCACGACAAGCGTGCGCCACCTGCCGCCTCAGAAGAAGCAGGCGCAACTACAAAAGCAAGCGCAGTTACAAGCAGCAGCGCCGAGAAAGCAAAAATGTGGCCCTTATGAACAGGGCGCTTGATGGAAGACATGATAGCTCCTTACATTATCAGAGTGGGATACCCAACAAGTATACCGGAATGGGCGCTTTGGCCGCTAATGCATTAGGGATTGGGGACGAGATTACCGGCCACTGATTCACAATTGACGATTCTTGCCTTCTGCCTTGTGGTCCCTAATCCCTGATCCAGGGCGGATGCAAAATCAGGCCTGCTGTGCCCCAGTTCAGAATAAACCCGCTGATGCACTGGTGACATCAAATTGGACCACTTAGGGCTTGACATGACATCATTATGATGCAATTATGATGTCATGAACCTAACACACTACGTCAACGATCTCCAACACCATCTGGAGATCGCCGCCCAAGCCGGTGGTGAGGAATCCCGTGAACTTGCTGAGCGCCTCATTGCGCCTCTCGAGGCAGCCACCCGGCTCATTCTGTTGGAGGCGCTATCTGACGCTGCGAGCGAGATCACTCGCGAACTCGCGCCGGGCTCAGTCGATGTGCGCCTTCGTGGTCGCGAACCCGAGTTCGTTGTGACACCACCACCGGCCAGCCCGGTTTTTGAGGAAATTACCGAGAACAGGTCTGCGGCTGCCCCATCGTCTAGCCAAAGTGCACCAGGTGATGTCGACGAAGGTGGTACGTCACGGACTACCCTCCGCCTGCCCGAGCACCTCAAGCCGCGGATCGAGGAGGCTGCCAACCGCGAAGGACTTTCGGTCAACGCGTGGCTCGTCCGTGCAGTCGCCGCAGCGCTGGAGCCCAAAAAGCGCCGCCCCGCCGAGCGCTCCTCTGACGGCGGCGAGCGATATACCGGCTGGGTTCGCTAGCATGACAACGCTTTCATTACTCGTACCAACCATCAGGGGCGTCAATAACAGTCGTCAGAAAGGGAGCGCCGCCATGCCGGTTTACGCAACACCACAACCCATCACCGTCACAATCGATCTCGCCATCGCGAACCTCCGGATCATCGCAAGCGATCGCACCGACACCATAGTCGAGGTACGTCCGAGTAAAGACACCAGGGCCGCCGACGTCAAGGCTGCGGAGCGGACTCGCGTCGAGTATTCCAACGGAAGATTGCTGGTCAAAGGCCCGAAGCAACGCCTCCTCTTCGGCAGAAACGAGTCAATCAATGTAACGATCGAACTACCGGCGGGCTCTCATGTGAATGGTGCTGTCGCATGGGGTGAGTTCCGCGCTGAGGACCGACTAGGAGAGTGCAGGTTCCATACCGATATGGGCGATCTCAGCCTTGATCAGACCGGCAGGCTCAATCTGACTAACGGCTATGGTAATGTCACCGTAGACCGAGTTGTGGGCCATGCCGATATCACCGCCGGCTCCGGGGCTGTGCGCATCCGAGAGATCGATGGCTCGGCGACGATCAAGAACTCCAATGGCAACACCACCATCGGGGAAGTGACCGGTGAGTTGCGATTGAACGCAGCCAACGGCGACATCTCCATCGACCGGACACTCACCTTAGTCACCGCCAAAACCGCCAACGGCAACATCCGGATCGGTGAGGTCGTGCGCGGCTCAATCCTTCTCGAAACCGCGTACGGAAAACTTGAAGTGGGCATCCGCGAGGGCACCGCCGCCTGGCTCGACGTGAGCTCGCAGTACGGCAAGGTGCGTAACTCGCTGCGCGCGCACGACGGCCCGCAGCAGTCCGACGAGACCGCCGAAGTGCGCGCTCGTACCGGCTATGGCGACATCAGGATCTACCGCTCGACCTAAACCACTCAGACAAGGAACACGAAGTTATGAACACCCAACGACCCCAACTGGCGATCACAGCCACCGGACTACGCAAGTCATACGGCAAGAAGCTGGTGCTCGACGGCATCAATCTCAACGTTCCCGAGGGAACGGTCTTCGCCCTGCTCGGCCCCAACGGTGCAGGCAAGACCACCACGGTACAGATCCTCTCTACACTGATCGGCGCCGATGGCGGTGAGGTGCGAGTGGCCGGTCATGACCTGGCCCGCGATCTCAACTCGGTACGAGCCGCGATTGGTGTCACCGGCCAGTTCTCGGCCGTCGACAATCTACTCACGGGCGAGGAGAACCTGAACCTTATGGCGGACCTGCGCCACCTGGGCAAACGCGAAGGTCGCAGGCGCGTAGCCGAACTACTCGAGCAATTCGATCTGGTCGAGGCAGCCAGGAATTTGCTCCCCACCTACTCCGGCGGTATGAGGCGTCGCCTCGACCTGGCGATGACCCTGATTGGCAACCCGCGCATCATCTTCCTCGACGAGCCAACCGCCGGCCTCGACCCGCGCAGCAGGCGTACCATGTGGGACATCATCCGCCGTCTCGTCGCCGACGGCGTGACGATCTTCCTGACTACGCAGTACCTCGAGGAGGCGGATCAACTCGCGGACCGCATCGCGGTGCTCGACCAGGGAAAACTCGTCGCGGAAGGATCGCCGGACGATCTCAAGCGCCTGATCCCCGGCGGCCACATCCGTCTGCAATTCGCTGATATGAATGGGCTTGAAACCGCCGCTAAAGTTCTCAGCGATTCCTCACGCGACGACAACGCACTCACGCTCCAGGTTCCGAGCGACGGTGGCGTTCGGTCGCTGCGAGCCGTACTCGATCGGCTCGATGATCAATCGATCGAAGTCGACGGATTGTCGATCCACACGCCCAATCTCGACGATGTCTTCCTCGCCCTCACGGGCCACTCCAACACAGAAAAGGAAATCCTGCGATGAACACTCTCTTATTTACACTGAGCGATTCGGCAACGATGCTTCGCCGCAATCTGCTGCACATGAAGCGCTATCCCTCCCTAACGTTGTTCCTCATCGGCATTCCGGTTATCCTACTGCTGCTGTTCGTCTATGTCTTCGGCGGAACATTGGGCGCCGGGCTAGGCGAGTCAGGTGGCCGCGACCAGTACCTCGCGTACGTCGTTCCCGGAATCTTGCTGATCGGCGTAGCGGGCGGATCTACGGGGACGGCGATAGCGGTCGCCATGGACATGACCGAAGGCATCATCGCCCGGTTCCGCACCATGGCCATCCCGCGCGCCGCGATACTGACCGGACATGTCATCGGCAGCGTGATCCAGACGATGTTGGCTATGGCAGTCGTCATAGGTATCGCGCTGCTCATCGGGTTCCGGCCCACCACCGGCCCCGTCGAGTGGATCGCGGCAATTGGCGTCCTCGCGATGATCACGTTTGCTATCACCTGGCTGTCGGTCGCGCTCGGCCTGATGGCCAAGAGCGTCGAGTCCGCGAGCAACCTTCCCATGCCCCTGACCTTCCTGCCTTTCTTCGGCAGCGGATTTGTGCCAACGAACTCGTTGCCCGACGGGGTGCGCTGGTTCGCGGAGAACCAGCCGTTCACTCCCTTCATCGAGACGTTGAGAGGTCTACTCATGGGTACCCCTATCGGCAACAGCGGCCTACTCACCATCGCCTGGTGCATCGTCATCACACTGGGGGGCTACCTGTGGGCGCTTAGGCTGTACAACTGCAACTCAGCACGTAGCTGGATGCAATAGAGCAGCAGTACACCATCATATTCCCGAAGAACCACAGCAAAAGGACAAGGACGCCCAGTTGGACGGCCTTGTCCTTTTTCGATGCGCGACAGCAAATCTACGGCAGGCAAAGAAGCATGACGAATGCAAAGTCAACGAGTTGAAGAGTCTGAACCGCATTATCGCAGATCCGACCAGGCGTCAACCACGCAAGCAATTTCCCTGGAGTGGCCCTAGAAGGTCATAAGTGCGGCTTTGTACCTGACTGTGCACCGCCCTAATCCCTCTGGATTGACAACCTCTCGCTTACCAAAGTATACTTCACACGTCCGCCGCCCATTTTGAGAGCTGTTACGAAGTAGCAAAAAGACGGTAACTAGAGTACAAAGATCAATCAGGTGAGCCTCCTTCCAAAAGCTGAGGGCGCGCTCACCGGCCTCAATGAGGAGGACTTCCCCTGATGAGCTACCCTGGCCAGGCCACACGCACGGATAGCAGCGCCGTTAACCCCCCACCACCTCCCGCGTCATTAGACGGAAGCAGCCCCAATGGCATCGTAACAGACGATGTAAACAGGCATTCCAAGTCAGAAGAGGAGCAAGTTGCCCTGGTGCGGCAGCTACGCAGCGATGCTGTAACACGCTATCGGCCGATCTTCCGCGAGGCGCCCTCACCAATCCGAATCATGGCGCGCATGGTACGCGAAGTCGAAGCAGCCGCGCTCAAGGCGGGCATATCACGCCAGGTAATCGACCGCGAGATTGTCAATCGCAGCATCGGTGATGTAAATGTGCGGCTTATCACCGAGAAGATAAATGGTGTCGATTATAGCACTATCGGCGAAGACCTGGGCCTTATCCTTCCCGGCGAGCAGATAGGAGGGCGCACCAGCGCCGGCGCGACACACAACGAACTGAACCGCCGAGAGGAAGAAATCGAGCGTCGCCTATTACGTGATTACAATTGGGATATGCGCGTTTATGATGTATTCGGCGTCGGCAACCCGCTTCTGCGTGAAATGCTGGCCGCGCGCTTCGAGAAAAGCTGGCGCTTACCCTGTAGCGCTGAGCAAACCTTTATCAGCATAGGCGCCCTGGACGCCCTCCACAAGTCGATTATGTCGCTCGGCTACCATTTCAAGAAGAAGTACGGCACCTCCCCGACCTTTGCTTTCCCTGCGCCCGGCTTCGCGGTAGTAAACTGGCAGGCCGAGATGTCGGGTGTCAAGCTGCTGAAAATCAGAACCAACGAAAAAGATAATTTCAAGCTAACCTATGAGCAGATCAAGCAAGCGCTTATTGATGACCCGGAACTGCGCCTGCTTTACTTTACGGTCAGCAATAACCCTACCGCCTTCTCCTATTCACCCGAAGAGATACAGGAAGTCTACCGCGCCATCCGTGAAGACGGACGCGAGTTCGCGGTGCTGGCGGACCTAGCCTATATCGGCACAGGAGTTGAAGAAGAAGACAAGGAGCGCATGGAAGCGTTCGATACGCCAGGCGCTCTGGAATGCACCCTATTCATAAACTCCCTCTCAAAAGTCTATACACTTACAGGCGACAGATGTGGTTGGGTTTCACTGCAAAATGTGGAATGGTCGGAAATTCTTCGCGTGGCGTGGAATAATATGACAGCGGGACTGCCCGCCGAGTGGCAATTACGCTTCACGGCATACGTCGAATGGTTCGATGAGCATCCGGAGATACAGGAGAAAATCAAGAGTCTGTATAATCTGCGCCGGGAGCATCTGAAGGCTCAACTGCATGAGCTAAATAAAGAGCATGAATTGTTCGATGAGATTGGCCTGGATGACAAAACTACGATCTACAACTGGAGCAAGCTCAAGCCGGGAGAAGACGCCCTTAGCCTGTTCGAGAAGACTGGCATCGCGGGCGTATCGGGCAATGCTTTCGGCTATAACGAAGAATATATCCGCTTCTCGGTCGGTTTCACGCCGATCCCTTAAGCCTCACGTCGAAAAGGTCTACCCGAACGTTGGACTCGGCAGAGCCAAGTAGCGTTTTGACCCGCTCGGCAGTTACAGACCATCGAGCCTACCCTCATTACCCCTACCCCGAACGGCATTTCACGGAACCGGCGGCGCGCCTGTACGTTTAGATTACAGGCGAACCTCACCGGGGGTATACTGTATAACTCCGATTAGTGATGTCCCTTGAAATAGAGTGTCCCGATTGCCCCCAATGCGGAGGCGACATGATGGGTTATCCTGAGCCGGAGCGCCAGGCGTTTCTCGTCTGGTCGTGTCGCGCATGCGGCGCTAGTTTCGTTTATGACGAAGAGTATAACCTGCGGCCATACTGGCTGCTTATCCCCTCAACCGAGGAAGAATAGGAGATTGTTCGTGCGCAATAAGCTGGTAGTTTCTGCTTCGATCTTGCTCATACTTTTGCTGGCGTTACCCCTCGGGCCTGCCCCTACATATGGGCAAGCAGGCACCCCCACTAGAACCCCAACCATGACACCGGCACGAACCTCTGTCGGAACACCTGCCAGTGTCACTGTGACCTCCACACGTGCTCCTGTGACGCCTACACGTGCAGTAGCGACTGTTACGTTAGCAGCCACTATTACATCGGTCCCAACTCCCGAAGCTGTAGAACGATACTTCCCTGAGACAGGTTTCACAGTACCGGTCGTCTTTATGAAGTACTGGAACAGCAAGGGCGCGTTGCCCGTTTTCGGCTTCCCTATCTCCGAAGCCAAACCTGAAAAAAGTCTGACCGACGGTAAGGAGTACCTGGTGCAGTATTTCGAGCGCAACCGCTTCGAGTACCACCCTGAGTTCAAGGATACCCCTAACGAGGTGCTGCTCGGTCTGCTGGGTGCCGAGCTAACGCGCGAGAGGGTCTTCCCCGAAGTATCGCCTTTCCCCGATTCTCCCGGCAGCATCTACATTGAGCCTACCAAGCATTCACTGAGCGAGCCGTTCCTGAGTTACTGGCGCAATAACGGTGGCCTGGCGATTTTCGGCTATCCTATCTCCGAGCCGTTCAACGAACAGAACGAAGACGACGGCAAGACCTATCAGGTGCAATACTTTCAACGCAATCGCTTCGAGTTCCACCCTGAGAACCGGCCGCCATATGACGTTCTGTTAGGTCTGCTGGGCAACGATTTCAAGGCTATGCAGGAGTTGCTAACCGTGTGGGGCACACCGGTGGCAGGAGGGCCGCCCCTAACCCAGCCCCTCCGCAAGCCTGCCAAGCCTGCATCAGGTGGCGAATTCCTCAGAGGGCCTTTGGTGGGCGACGGCATGATTATCCAGGGCTACTATCAGGATACGAAGCGTATCATGGGCATGATCAACGACCTCGATTTCACCTGGATAAAGCAGCAGGTAGAGTGGAAGGGCACGGAAGACCCCAAAGGTAACTACCACTGGGAAGAGCTTGACCGCATTGTGAACGACGCGCAGTCCCGCAAGGTGAAGGTAATGCTTTCGGTCGTGAAAGCGCCCTCATGGTCAAACGGTGGCGTCCAGGGCTTCCCGACGAATCCCAAGGATCTCGGCGACTTCATGACCGCCCTCACCAAGCACTACAAAGGGCGCGTGGGCGCATATGAGATATGGAACGAGCACAACCTCCAGGGCGAAAGTGGCGAGATCAACGCCGGACGCTATGTTGAGCTGCTCAAGGTGGCATACACTGCCGTCAAAGCAGGGGATGCAAGCGCCGTGGTAATCGCAGGCGCCCTCACGCCTACAGGCATCAACGACCCGGAGGGTAAGCGCGCTCCAGGGGCCGAGGGCGCTGTGACAGACACAGTCTACATGGAAGAGATGTACAAGTACCAGAACGGCGAAGTGCGCAAGTACTTCGACGTTATGGGCAGCCACCCCTATGGCTTCAACAACCCACCCGATACCGACTGGCCCAACAATCCTAACTACGACCCGAGTTTCCCTATCGGCAGAAATAGCAAGCCCGACTACTACAATACATCTAATTCCTTCTACTTCCGCCGCATCGAGCAGCAGAGGGCGATCATGGAGAAGTACGGCGACGGCCAGAAGCAGCTGTGGCTCACCGAGTACGGCTGGTGCAGTGACTTCCGCGAGGATGGTTATGGGGAATGCCGGTTCAACACCAAGCAGGAGCAGGGTGAGTACACACTGGCTGCGATGCGGCGGGCACGCACCTATTACCCCTGGATGGGCGTGATGTTCCTCTGGAACCTCAACTTCTCGATCTTCCAGCCTTCATATACAGGCCCCAGCCACTTTGCTCTACTGAACGGCGACTGGAGCCCACGGCCCGCATACAACATGATAAAGAACAGACCGAAGCCGTAAGTTGGTGGGGGTTAGGGATTAGGACTTCGCATATATTAACCACTAATCCCCCAATCCCTTGACTGTGTCCCTTCCGTATGGTATCTTTTAATCCTAAACCCTGTGGTGAAGTTTGGTTGCTAAAGGTTTTGATCCTAACTACCTTTTTGGGAGCCGGCAGCGGATGGGGCTGTGTCCGCCCGTAAGGGTAACGCAATAACCTGAAGAACGGCACCCACCTGCGATGAGCAGGTTCAAAACCTTGCGACCACACCCAGGGTTTTTCCTTTTAATCTAAGCCAGGGTCAAAGCGCTAACAGGAGGCAATCTCCCAGCGTTGACCCAAACGGCGAAACACTCAATTAACACCCTTTTTTGAGCCTGCTATGCTGATTATATTACTTGGACCTGAACGCTTCCTTGTGTCTCAGGCCCTCAATTCGTACCTCGATAAGTACGCCCCAGCCGACAGCGCGCTTGGCGACCTCAACCTGACCCGCCTCGACGGAGCGCGCATCACACCCGATGAGCTTGAACGGGCTGTGCAGGCGATAGGCTTCCTGGCCGATACGCGCGTGGTCATAGTCGAGGGACTGATGTCACGGTTCGGGGCCGGTAAGGCTGCTGAAGGTGAGCAAAGCACTCCCAGAAAGACGGAGACGCCGACCAAAGGACGGGGCAAAAGCGAGCCGGGGCTGGGAGATCAGTTCGCGGCGCATTTCGGCCAGGTGCCGGACTCGACTATCCTCATCCTGGTCGAACGTGGCGGGGTTGCAAAGAACAACACTCTGCTCAAAGCTGCTTCAAGGTACGGCAAGGTCGAGGAGTTTACATCCCCTAAGGGCGTTGCCTTAGAGCGGTGGATAGCGGACCGTGCCAGGCAAGCGGGCGTAAGGATAAGCCAGGGGGCACAGGCTACGCTGGCGGCGGCCCTCCCTGATTTGCAGACGCTTGCGAATGAGATCGAAAAGCTGTCACTTTACGTCGGTGCGGACGGCATTATTGACGAAGGGGCGTTGAAGCAAATGAGCTTCGTCTCCAAACAGGACGATGTTTTCGAGATGACTTCCGCCGCCGCCCGCCGCGACACAAAGGGCGCTCTGATTCATCTTCAACACCTCATGGACGGAGGCACAGCGCCGGAGGGTATTCTGCCCGTGCTGGCATGGCAGATACGCACACTCATCCAGGTACGCGATATGTTGGATCGCCGCGTCTCGGAAGGGCGGATGGCCGAGCAGTCTGGCCTCAGCGACTTTATTGTGAGGAAAAGCGTTGGCCAGGCAAAGCAGTACACAATGCCGAAACTTCTTGACATCCACCACAAGCTAGTCGAGCTTGACCACGCTGTGAAGACTGGACGCGCCGAAGCTGAGATGACGCTGGATGCGCTCGTGGTGGAGATGTGCAGGGGCTAGATTTACACGAAATGAAGCTCAATGGAAAGACACAAAAAACCGGGGGGTGCTTCCCTCCAGTTCGTTGTTTAACCCTAAGACTACTTGCTCGCAGTAGAGAGCTTGTTCAGCCTCGCCATGAGGCGAGATTTGCGCCGGGCAGCCTGGTTGCGGTGGATGATGCCCTTGCTGGCTGCTTTGTCGAGCGCGCTGATAGCACGTACTACCGCATCGGCGGACATCTCTACGTCCTTCCCACCTATGCGTGTCTGGGCTACCCGAATGTAGGTCTTGAGAGCCGTGCGTACCGGCTTGTTGCGGACCCGCTTGCGCTCGCTCGAGCGTATTCTCTTGATTGCAGACTTGATATTTGCCAACTAAATAAACCTCCGTCGAACATGCGGTCTTGCCGCCTGATATATTCTCATACACCGTTTTTTGAAGCAGACACTATTATATCAGACGGCGCACTAAAAGGCAAATGAGTCAGGCAAGTGATGAGCGATGAGTGGTGAGTGCTGAGAGAAACGTCAGATGTGATGCGTGATTCTCGGTTGCTACAAACCCTGGACGGCTATACACTCATCGCTCATCGCTAATCGCTCATCGCATACCACTCACACACAGCGGCAGGCAACCCCGGAATTGGCTTCGATTTCGGCATCGTAGACCTCTACCATTTGCTCGGCGATGTTGCGCCAGGCGTATTGCGAGGCGTGGCGGGCCGCTTGCTCGCCCATCCGAAGACGCAGATCAGGATTTTTGAGTAGGGTGTGTACCTGCTCGGCGAGCGCGAAGTGGTTCTCTTCTGGGACGATGAAGCCTGTCTCCCCATCCTTCACAGTAAATGAAAGCCCGCCCACGTTAGATGCTATCACAGGCGTGCCGGACGCCATTGATTCGATAGCTACCATGCCAAACGACTCGTAATGTGAGGGCATGACCGTGATGTCCGCCGCCGAATAGTAAAGAGGCAGCATCTCCTGGGGCTTTGAGCCGACAAACTCCACCTGTTCCTCCAGGTTGAGGTCGCGGTGGAGTTGCACGACACGTTTTAGCTCGGCATTTTCATCCTCTGTTTGGCCGCCACCCCCAACTATGAGTACCTTCAGATCGCGGCCTGAGCAAGTGCGGCTCACCACCGCCACCGACTCCAGAAGTGTATCTATACCTTTGAGGCGCTCGATGCGGCCCACGAACAGGAGAATCGGCGTGTCGAGATCGGGAAGCCCAAGCTCCCGGCGTACCTGGGCGCGGTCGCGCGGGTGGAAAAGCTTGGTATCGACGCCCGCCGGTATCACGCTAATTTTGTTGCTGTCAGCCCCATAGAACCAAAGCATCTGGGCTTTATCGAGAGGAGTAGCGGCGACGATGCGGTCCGACCACTCCATCACCCGGCGTTCGGTCTCTATACGCTCCCCAACCTCCATATCTTCATCGCTCTTTGCGACCTTGTTTTTCATCGCGCCCAGGGTGTGGAACATCTGCACAATCGGCACGTCCCAAGTCTCCTGGAGGCGGCGCGCAACCATGCCCGACACCCAATAATGGGCATGGATCAGGTCGTACTGTGTGCCCTCGCTTCTGGCGAACGCCTCTATCCCGGCCACGAACTCATCTACGTGGTTGGGGAGCCTGCTCTTGTCGTAAGGGGCCATCGGGCCTGCAGGCAGGTGGATTACACGCGCATCGGGGCCGAGTGACTGCATCTGCTCGGTCTCGGTGTCCTGGAAGCGGGTGAAAACATCCACGCTCTTGCCGTGCCGCCCAAGCTCGCGGCTAAGCTCACGAACATAGACGTTCATCCCACCTGTTTCGCGCCCACCCAGTAGCGCCTGCGGGCAGGCCAACGGGCAGGTGTGCATACTTATCATTGCTATCTTACACATATATTTGTTTTGTCCTGTTTTTATTTACTGAGTTGTTTCTAATGACCGTTGCTCATGAATTCTATTTTATGTCTAGCAAATACTATGCCGTTTTACCAGATCGTAGCACGGCTCTATATATATACGTATCTTTTGCCCCAAAGTCGTACTTGTACGGCTCATCTCCTCGGAGGAAGTCGAAAACCTCTATTCCCTGGAGGATTGCCTTGTGAATGCGATAGGCAAGAAGGGCGATCCCCGCGCTATATGATGCCCATCTCGGCTCGTAGCCGGAGTTGTAAAGGTAGATACGCTTCTTATAGTTGAACGAGAAATAAGCAGCAGCCGGGTAGCCATCCATATCGAGGATAGCGAGGTCGAGCCAACCTGTGTAGGCAAGCTCATGCACCATGTCCGTAAAGAAACCGGCCATTTGCTCGTCCATGAAGAGGGCCTTATCCTCGCCGCTCTTACGGTGCAGGTCGATAAATATCTGCATCGCCTTTCCAAGAGCTGCTGTATCGACCGGATTGACAAGGTACCAACGCGAGTCATCGCGGCCTTCAAGCTTGCGTACTTTGCGCCGCAGCTCATGGCGGTCTTTCTTACGCAGACTCATCAGATAAGTATCCCAGTCAGATGGCAGCTTCAGGACAGGGCAAACGTCCTCTCGTAAGAGTTCGCATTCCATACCGCGCTCCATCACCAGGTCTGGGACTATATCTTTGGATGGAGAATCGGCGGGCAGGGAATGGAGATCTATCACATCCCACTCATTGCGCTTGGAGATGAGGTAGTCCAAGACAGCCGACCAGACGTCCGGTAATGCTTCGGGCGCTGCTATAACATCCAGGTAGTCTGCGATATCTATCCCACCAACGAGCCGCAGGGTGCGAAGAGGCGCACCTTCTCCTTCGGGCCTCAACTCCCCAGGGTGGTATTCCTTGAGGGGGGGTAGCGGCTCGGAGGCAACAAAAAGAGGAGCTATTCCTACAAGCGCTCCTCCTTCACCACGCACAGCCAGCAGGTGGAGTCGACAGCCCTGTGCCTGGCTAAAATGCTTCCACCAGAGTGCTTGCCACTGCCATGTCATGAAGACAACATCGGACGCGGAAGCAGCGAGTAGTTCACTCCATTCTTCCCGCGTGACAATACCAGGCACTTCTTCGCTACCGAGGGCCACATCAAAGCTATCGGCTATCTCTACTGTCAGTCCCGACGCTACAGAAAGCATGAATCGAAGTTCCCTTTTCCTCTTCCCTATTCTCTATGAAAGAGCGCAGTAATAGTTTCATTATAAACCATTTGTGAAGTGAGGACTGAAGGCGCATTTCAAGGTAAGAGTTCAGATTTAGCCCTAATAAGGGCAACCCTATAGGGTTGCCCCTACCGTGATTTTACACTCTAAGTCTGAACTCTTACGTATGAAGATGGTTAGGCACGTATCAGGCCAAAGAAAAAGGCCCAGCCCCACGGCTGGACCTCTTCATTTTGCCTGTACTTCTAAGTGCGGTCCTTGAACTTCGGGAAGAGGAAGGGCGGAATGTCGATGTCGTCACCGCTCTGGGGCTGGACCGGGCGAGGGCCTGTCGGACGACTAGCTGGCTGTTCAGTGTTAGGCATCGGCTGGGCGGTAGGACGGGTTGGGATTGCGCTTTGGGAACTGCCGTTATTGCTGCCTGCCTGCGCGGTGGAAGGAGTTTGCGATGCCTGAGTTGACTGGCTGCCAGCGTCCCTCTGGACGAAAGTGCCCCGCATATGCACGTCGCGCCGCACCGAGTCGAACCCGGTAGCGATCAAAGTAATCTGAACATCGTTGCCCATCTCAGGGTCGATAACAGCGCCGAAGATGATGTTGGCATCGGGGTCCGCTGCCTGCTGGATCACAGAAGCCGCTTCGTGGACTTCCATCATGCCGAGATCGGGTCCACCGGTGATGTTGAAGAGCACGCCCTTCGCGCCTTCGATGCTAATCTCAAGCAGGGGAGATTCGATAGCCTGACGTGCCGCGTCGATGCAACGGGTGTCGCCCGTGCCGCGTCCAATAGCCATGAGTGCTGAACCTGCTACCTGCATGATGCTCTTCACGTCGGCGAAGTCGAGATTGATCAGGCCCGGCTCGGTGATGAGGTCGGAGATACCCTGGATGCCCTGGCGAAGCACGTCATCGGCGATACGGAATGCTTCGTTGAGGGTAGTCTTTTTATCGGCTACATGGAGCAGACGATCATTCGGTATGGTGATTAGAGTATCGACCTGCTCTTTGAGGCCCGCGATTCCTTCGTCGGCAGCGGCGCGCCTTCGCGCTCCCTCGAACGTAAACGGCTTTGTGACTACACCGACGGTGAGCGCGCCTATCTCACGAGCTATCTGCGCTATCACGGGTGAAGCGCCGGTGCCTGTGCCGCCGCCCATACCAGCCGTGATGAACACCATATCGGCGCCCTTGAGGACCTCGAAAAGCTCCTCACTCGTTTCGTCGGCAGCGCGCCGGCCTACGTCAGGGTTGCCGCCGGAGCCAAGCCCCTTTGTGAGCTTGTCACCGATGCGGATGCGGGTAGGAGCCTCCGAATGGAGCAGCGCCTGCGCGTCTGTGTTGACTGCAATGAAGTCTACACCTTTGACCCCCGCCTGTATCATGCGGTTGATAGCGTTCGAACCGCCACCACCCACGCCTATGACCTTTATTTGAGCATAATTATCGGCCGCTAGGCCGTTGTCGTGCCCGCCCCCGTACTGAATATGCACGAGCCTGTTGGTGTTGCCGCCCCCCGGTGGAAACATAAAGCCCTCCTTAATCCTGAATTCGAAGCCCCCGCTGCCGTTTTGCCCTCGTGCCGTCCAAATCGTCGCATAAGCTCAATCGCACCATGCTAGCGCCCTTACTTATAGCCGTAAAGACATCATGCCTGGCGCGCTCAAAATGCGACCATTCTTCTCCTTTGCGGTGCTGAGACTCCACAAGCTGAGCAGATCTAAAAGTATTGAATAAAGCTTGAAGGTTATTACCGGACTAAGGACTGATAATACACTATCTGTAAGGGGAGTTCAAGTAAAAAGGGGTAAAAAGAGGCAAAAAGGCCCAAAAATCATCAAAATTGAGTAGTAGCGCAGGCTTGTAGAGGCAATTAGCCGTGCGGTAGAAAGCCTCTTAGCCATTTAGCCAATGGGCTTGCTTGCTCGGCTCTACCGTCAGTTCCGTGACGGGGGCGAGATTGTCTTGGGCCGATAGATGACTGCGCGTTTTGCTTCATCCCCCACAGTACCAGCCCAACGCTCGTGGCGTATGCTGGGCTTTCAAAGACATCAGCCAGACCGCCAATACGCTGCGGGCGACCTGTACGCACAGTCATTCTAAGCTTATGGGCCGCCAGAGGCTCGATACCCGATGTGCGTGTTACCCCACCCGTAAGCACTACGCCTGCAGGCAGCAAGCCTTCGTATTCGCTCCGGCGTATCTCATCGCCTATCATCATGAATATCTGCTCAAAACGAGCCGCCATAACCTCGTTCAGTTCAGAGCGAGAGATCAGGCGAGGCGTACCCTCGAAGGTTTGCGTCTCTATGAGGTCGTCCTCCAAGTTGCCACCCGATTTGTTCCCGTCAGGCTCCGAAAACAACACCCCAATATCGAGCGACGCACGAGATGAGCCTGCACCGTTTGGTCGAGTCCCACTCTGAACGCCATTCGAGTATGCTTGGCTGTATACAGGCTGCGGCTGTGACTTGCCGTTGGCGGGTTGGGCCTGAGCGATATATGGGTTGAAGCCAGGCACAACCGCTCTGCCATATTCGAGCTTCAAGACTTCGGCGGCCTCATACTGTATGTTGAAGACAATCGAAAGGTCGTTGGTCAAATGCCACCCGCCGACGGGCAGCACTTTGGTATGCCATACCGCGCCATCCACGAAGATAGATATATCGGTCGTGCCATGACCGATGTCGACCAATGCCACGCCCAGGTTTTTCTCCTGTTCGGTCAGCACCGCCTCGGCTGCCGCAAGTGGGGATAGCACCAGATCGTCTACTTCCACGTCGGCTTGCTGCACGCACCGGATGAGGTTCTCGCGCACGTTGCCTGCGCAAGTTACTACATGAGTCTCGACATCAAGCCGGAACCCAGAAAGGCCGACCGGATTGCGAATCCCCTCCTGGCCGTCAACCGTGTAGCAGCGCGGAACTACATGCAGCATGTCGCGGCCTGCCGGAAGCGCCATCACGCGGGCCGCTTCAACCGCGCGCACTACGTCATCCTGGCCGATAATACGGTCTTCGTGAGCAACGGCCACCAGGCCTCTTGTGTTCAGCGAGGAGATATGGTTGCCCGACATCGACACATAGGCGGACAAAATGCTACACCCCGACTGCCGCTCGGCGGCCTCCAGCGAATGAGCAATAGCGCCGCTCGCCTTGACTATGTCGGTAATCATGCCTTTCGATACGCCCTCGGAGGCAACCGCGCCTACTCCAAGCACGTTAAGGCGATTGCCGGGGCCGTGTGCTGCCTCGGCAACGATGGCGCATATCTTATGTGTGCCGACATCTATGCCGACTATTATTCGCTCACTGTTTGGCATATCTGCGCTATCTGGCCCAGTGCTATCGGCTCTCTCATCGCTCGAGAACCCAAAAACCGCGCCATCTCCTCATATTCTTATCTTGGGGAGATTATTCTACCTTAACCCGGGCGTTTAATATCTCGGTTTCCACCAAAATGTGCAAAACACCAGCTAATCGCTTGTTATATCTGCGGCGGGTGAATATAAGAGTGAGGATTGAGGACAAGTCATCTCAAAAATAGCATCACTATTATGAAGACCGAGATAGAAGTCTGCTTTTGTCATTCTGAACGCAGTGAAGAATCCGTCTTCCCGATACAGACTCACAGTACGGATTCTTCGCTGCGTTCAGTACCTCACTAACGAAAATATGTCAGGTA